>CAZKJA010000130.1:1227-9361 GCA_964552925.1 uncultured Treponemataceae bacterium | reverse complement strand
ATCGCAACTCTCCCGATTTTTGGCTACATCGTTGCACTTACTACTTGAATGCAGGTTTTATAACAGGGGCGTTTGCATGCCGGGGACGGGACTTGAACCCGCACGCGCGTTTCCGCACAAGGGATTTTAAGTCCCTGGTGTCTACCATTCCACCACCCCGGCAAAGCCGGGGAATACCTCGGCTAAAGCCGGGGAATGATAGCCGTCTTGTCGATAGGCCGTCAAGGATTTGGATGATTCTATTACTTGCGGGAGGCGTACAATAGACGTATAGTAGGCGGAGGCTTTTTCAAATGCAGCCGCGGTTTGGAAAAGCCTCCAATAATTGCCAAGCATATTATTTTTGTAAGACAAGGATTGTTAAATGCAAACGGTTTTGGTGATCGATGACGACTGGAGCATCAGGGAAGTGACTACTATGATGCTGGAGCGCGCCGGTTACAAAGCCATCAGTGCGAGTACTTCTGAAGACTGCATGGCAATCATGGGCACGAACCGGGTCTCCTTGGCCTTGGTCGATGTTATAATGCCCGATAAAAACGGGCTGGAACTTGCCCTCGAAATCAACCAGAGATGGCCGGATGTTCCGATAATCCTCATGTCCGGCAAAGTCCCGACGGAAGCGGATTCGATAAGGAACTTCAATGGGCATTTCGGTATTTCCGGTTCCATACCTAAACCTTTCACGAAGGAACAACTTGTCGGCGCCGTCGCGGAAGCCTTGACCGGGAAATAGTCGGCTCCTAGTCCGGTTCCGGAGGGACGGTGAGGCGCCATCCTGTTCCCGGTTCGTCGCGCCGGGTCCGTTCGATCGTGGCGCCCAGCTGGCTGGTCAGCGCCTCTATCAGCATTGTCCCGATCCCGCCCTCGCTCTTCTTGGTGTTGTCTATCCCCACGCCATCGTCCCAGACGTCAATTACCATTGCCGTGTCTTCGGCCCTGGTTGCTTCTACATGGATCGTGCCGGCCCTGTCGCCGGGGAACGCGTATTTGAAGGCGTTGGTCAGTAGTTCATTTATGACGAGCGCGAGTGGAACCAAGCTGTCCATGGTACAACGCAAACCGTCATCATGGCGCTCCTCCAGGCGGATGCGCGTTCCCAGGTCGAAGGCTTCGATGAGGGCTTCGGTGAGGGCGCCCAGATACGATCCGAAATTGTCGCCGGCATCCTTGGGGCGGCTGTATAGAAGCTCGTGGAGTAGGGCCATGGCCCGCAACCTGTCCACGGACGAGTTCAAGGTAGCCGCCGCCCGTTCCGGATGCTTTTCGATGCTGTCGATTCCCAGCATTATCATTGTCTGTACGATGATCAGGTTGTTTTTTACCCGGTGATTCACCTCCTTGAACAGGGAATCCCGGGTTTCGATATCCCGGTGCAGCTGCTCTTCGGTGAGGCGGCGCTTGTAGAGCTTGTAGCCCAGAAGAAACAGGATGCCGATTGTAACGGCGAGTCCGCCCGCTACGACGCATAGCACTATGGTTCGCGTACGCCATGTCTCGAGGACCCCATACCTGTATGCCGTCACGGTGACGGCAAGGGGGAAGTTGGCGAGCGACACGCTTGCATCGAGCGACGGTTCCCGCATGGATGTCGCCGACTCTATCAGGGTGAGGGACCCGCCATGGGGATCCGACACGTGCATCCCCGCGTACGAGCGGGACAGCAGCATCGAAACCCCTCGTTGGAGGGTATACCCGCTGAGCAGGATGACAGCGTAAAACGGGGACTTGCCATCGGTATCTATCCTGTGGAGCAAGGCGAGCACCTTGCCTCCCTCCTGGGGCATATCGACTATGCGGCAGTCCACGACCGCTCCGGCTCGCATGCGGCTGATTATCGCGGGGTCTATCGAGTAGCCGTGATCAAGGCGCTTGTACGCGCTCCATAGCACGCTTCCCGTGTCGTCCACCGCATATATGTTGCTCGCCTCCGGTAATTCGAATGCTATGCTTTGGATTTTTTTCTGTACTGTCCCTTCCCCGAAAACAATGTGTGACAGGTTCAAGGAACCTATGCGAAGGATCGCGTCGAGGTTGGAGGCTGCGAATGAAGCATCGTACAGGATATCCTTGTCGACCTGGGCAAGCTCGTTCTTCCTGTCGGAGTGAATGTAGTAAACGAGAATCGTCACGGAACCAAAGAGTAGGAACGCCATAGCCGCTATCCATATTTTCCCTGCCGGTGAACGAATGATTTCCTTCATTATCTCGCTTGCTTCCCCAGTTCGAGCCTGAGAAGGACCAGAATATCATCCGAAACGCTCAGGCGTTTTGCCATCTCCTTCTCCCCGGCCAAAAGATTCGCGCGTGACTTCGAGCTCTCATCGCTTGTTGGCGTGTAGACTTTCATGCCTCGTTCGACCAGGCTTCGTTTGGCTTCGGCTTGCGAACGGACGGCTTCCTCCCTCGCCTGGGTCACGACTTCCAGCCACGCGCCGCGAAGCATGGAACGGGTTCTGTCATCGATTCGTCCCCAGAAGGAGGCGCTCGCCACGGGAACGTAGAATGGGTAGTATTGGGCGTCCTCCAGTACCGACTTTATCCCCGCGGAGTCGAGTCCGGCGGAGGCCACCGTTTCATACGTTGTAAGCACCCCGTCGACGAGGCCACGCTTCAAGTACGCGGGCAGATCCAGCAAGGGGATCGAGACGGGTATGCCATCGAACGCCCGGATCCGTTCCTCGTTGCCACGTCCGCCGGCTACCCGTATACGACGACCTCGTATCCCGGCGATTGATCGTATCGGCTTGGCCGTGGCGAAGATATGGCCGAAGCCAAGGTCCAGCCAAGGTCCGAGCACCACGGCCTTCATCGCTTCCTCGATGTCGCGGGAGAGGACCGTCCCGACCGGACCATCGACGATCGCACGATGGACTTCAGAGGGTTTCGCGTACATCATGGGCAGCATCAAGGCGGCCGAATCCGGGACCAGCTTGTCGAGTTGCCAGATTCCCGGCGCCGCGATCTCCAGGTCGCCGCGGCCTATCGCGCTCACCGCGTTACTGTCGGTAGAGCGTTCCGCTGTCGTAGAACTCGACCTTCAAGGTCCCCGCCGATCGCTCGGCGACTAGTTCGGAGAAGCGCCTGAGCGCCCGAACCTGGAAGTGGCCCGGGCTGTTTTCAGTGGAAATCCTGCACAGTATCGGAGTCTGTTCTTGCGCTTGCACAGCGATGGGCACCGCCGCGGAAAGTACAGCGATGAATGGTAAAATCGAGGGCTTCATTCTGGTATCCTCCAACTCAGATGTCGATGCGTCCCCTCAATTTTTGCGTATATAGTAAGTATAAAGAGATAAACGGGCTTTGCAAGCGCGGTATCCGCACTTGACGGCCCGGACGCAGGGGTTTACCGTGCACGGCTGGAAGCGGGGTGTAAAGATGTCGATACGAACGGCGTGGTACCGGAGCTTTCAGGCGGTAATGAAAGTAGCGGCTAATTTTCTGTCCTTCGAGCCTCCGGAATTGCTCGAAGGCCCTGGAGCCATCAAACGACTGCCGGCTCTCATCAAGGCTAAGGGTTTCTCCAAGGTGCTCATAGTCACCGACAAAGGCTTGATGTCGGCCCGCCTGCTCGACGGTCTTTTCTCGAGTCTGGAGGCGGAAGGTATCGCGTACGCCTTGTTCGACGGGGTGCAAGCCAACCCGACTATCCAGAACATCGAAGACGCCTTGGCCGTTTTTCTGTCGGGCTCTTGCCAGGCGGTCATCGCGTTCGGCGGCGGTTCCTCCATGGACTGCGCCAAGGGTTGCGCGGTGCGGGTAACCAACCCGCGGAAGACCCTGCCCAGGATGCGGGGTCTCCTCAAGGTGGGAAATCGTCCCGCCCCTGTGTTCGCGGTGCCGACTACCGCCGGTACCGGTTCGGAGACCACTGCCGTAGCGGTGATAAGCGATCCCTCCACGCACGAGAAGTACGCGATAAGCGATCCCAAGCTGATTCCTCCCTACGCGGTGCTCGATCCCGAATTGACGATAGGGCTACCGCCCCATATCACCTCGACCACCGGCATGGACGCCCTCACGCACGCGGTCGAGGCCTACATCGGACGCAGCAACACGGCGAATACCATCGAGAAAGCCGAACTGGCCGTCGGCCTCATATTCGCCAACATCGAAACAGCTTGGCGCGACGGCAGCAATATCGAGGCCAGAGCCGCCATGCTCCGCGCCTCCTTCTACGCCGGCATCGCCTTCACGAGGGCGTACGTCGGGTATGTCCACGCGATAGCGCACAACCTTGGCGGCCTTTACGGAGTGCCGCACGGCCTGGCGAACGCTGTTACCCTGCCGTATGTGCTGGATTTCTACGGAGAATCGGTGTATGGAAAGCTGGCGCGGCTGGCCGATATCGCCCGCGTCCCAAGCCCGGGGCAGGATGACGAAGCCAAGGCGAAGGCATTCATAGCCGCCATACGCGATATGAACCGGCGCATGGACATCCCCTCCGCGATTCCCCAGCTGAGGGATATCGATATCCCGTTGATAGTCAGACGTGCGCTGGGAGAGGCGCATCCCGATTACCCGGTACCGAGGTTTATGACCAGGAAGGATTGCGAGAACACCGTCAGGCGGCTTTTGGCCTGACGGTCGATCAAGTAGATGCTGGGCTAGATGTGAATCGCCTGCCCGAGCCCGGCTTTGGCGGCCTCCATTATGCCTTCGGACAGGGTCGGGTGTGCGTGCACCATGCCCGCGATGTCCTCGATTGTCAATTCCGCGTGCGAAGCGAGCAGCAGTTCGTGGATTGTGTCGGTCGCGCCGACTCCTGCTATCGACGCGCCGAGGATCGCGCCGGTATCGGGAGAGAACAGTATCTTGACCTGGCCGTCGGGAGCCTCGGTCGCCACGGCCTTGCCGATGCCGCGGTAGGGGAAACGCGCGACCTCGAACCGGACCGCAAGCTCCCTGGCCTTTTTTTCTGAAAGGCCGAAGGATGCCACCTCCGGCTCGCAGTAGACTGCCCCCGGTATTGTGTACGGGTTTATCCTGTCTTCGTGCGGCTCAGGCGCGCCTTTGAGCATGTGCGCGATATGCTCCGCCGCTATCTCTCCTGCCTTGGAGGCGACGTGCGCCAGTTGCGGCTGGATGGTTATGTCGCCGATGGCGTAGACTCCGGCCGCCGAGGTCTCGTAGTAGGCGCCGGTCTCGACATAGCCGCGGTTCAGCTTGACGCCGAGTGCCTCGAGCCCGAGATTTTCGGTGTTCGGGGCGCGACCCACTGATACCAGCACCTTTTCCGCCTCGATCGCCGTGGCCGTGCCGTCCTTCAGCGTGACGCCGACCGATACCCCCGCCTTGCTCACCGTGGCCTTGTCCGCCCTGGCGCCGGTGTGGATGCGGATGCCGCGCGACAGGAAGGCCTTCTCGACGACTTTGGCCGATTCCGCGTCCTCGAGCGGCAAGACCTGCTCGAGCAGCTCGACCACGGTCACCTCGACCCCGAAGGACCGCAGCACGTACGCGAACTCCATGCCGATCGCGCCCGCGCCAAGGATCACTATGCTCTTCGGCAGCTTTTCCGACATCAGGATGCCCGTCGACGACAGGAACGACTTCTCGTCGATAGTGAAGCCGGGAATCGAACGCGGCCTGGAGCCGGTGGCAAGGATTACAGCCTGGCCGCGGATCGTTTCGGAGCCGCCGCCTGAGTCGACCAGGACGCTGTGCGCGTCCGCCATCGTCCCCGTGCCGCGTATGTACTCGACCTTGTTCTTCTTGAGGAGGAACTGCACCCCCTTGGAAAGCCTGTCGGCGGCGAGCCTGGACGCCTTCCAGACTGTCGAATAGTCGAACCCGGACAGGTCGACAACGGCGCCGGCCTTCTCGAGCAAGGCCTTGCCCTCGCTGTACAGTGTCGCCTGGTGGATCAGGGCCTTGGACGGTATGCAACCGATATTGAGACATACGCCCCCGGGCGAGTCTTTTTCTATCACCGCCGCGCTGAGGCCCAGCTGGGCGGCACGGATAGCCGCCACATAACCGCCTGGTCCCGCGCCGAGAATCACTACGTCGAACGAACGTTCAGCCATCGCGAAAACTCCTTCTTTGTCATACCTATAATAATCACAAGCTGATATCGTGCCAACTTTGCCGGATCACTTCTGGTTGGCAAGCGCCGCACGGATTTCCTCCAGAAGCCCAATCGAGAAACACCTGCCTGTATAACCATCGAGGCCCTGTGCCGAGCCGCCAGGCTCGACCCGTTCCAACAACCCGGCGCGTATGCCCAGCGTCGCCCGCCTGCCGCCGGATTCGACCTTGACCGCGAAAGGCGGGCTCGCCCCGTACGCCCATGCGGGGCTGGACAGCCTCAGCTTTTCCTCTTCGAGCCGGGCGCAGTCGACGAGCCTCGGCGGCAAGGCGGCAGGATGACCGCCAGTTATCGATATCGACATCGTCTCGAGCACCCACTGCACCGTAAGGCCCGGAACGATGTCGCAAAGGTTGACAGGCGAGGCCGGAACCGACGCGATCGAATTGTCGTCAAGTGTCTCGATGCCGCCCAGGGACGCGCGCAGCCGTTTCATGTCGGCGCTTACGAGAACAGTGCCGTGGTGAAGCACCGATCGGGGGGTAAAGCGGCGCGCCGTGCCTGAAACCTTCCTGCCGCCGTACCCGCTGGCAGGGGTGCAATAGATGCCACCGCGCGCGCCCGGGGCGGCTTCGGCCCCGCAAGCGGTGATTCCCTTCGCGATGGCCTCGAGTTCGGCATCCTGGTCGTGCGTGTGCCGCGGCACTATGAAGGCCCAATTCAGGTTGCCCTCGTCATGGTACACGGCGCCGCCGCCGGAGGCCCGCCTGAAAAAAGGGGCCGGTGCGTTTGGAGCCACTTCGCGCCATGGATTCTGGTTCCTTCCTATTATCACCGAAGGGCTGTTGATATAGAACACAAGCAAGGCCTGTTCCGCTTCCTTGGTCTCGAGAAGCATGTTCTCGATGGCGAGATGGTCGAGGGGATCCCGGCCTTCGAGCGTACAGCATGTATACAACATTGTCGTACAATGGTAGCAAATACCCCCTGCTTCGTACATAGCGCCCGGACACGCTGTATATTGTTTCATTCCTGAACATGTCTGGCTGGATGGTTGTTCATATTTGGAGCACTTGTAGAATCGATACCGCCATGCCGTATGTTGAATCGGAGCATCGGGGCATCGTTCGAGCATGGATTAAGGCGATATTGGCTGACCTCATCCCGTATGTGGCTTTTTGCCTTGAACTGCCAGATTTGGCACATTTATTGCATGATATGCACGTGGTATTCAAATCCGTTGCCAATTTTCAAGGACAGCGGTATCATTCGACGTCAACTCGTTTCCTAGGAGGCATCAATGAAGGTTTCAAGGTTGGTCCTTGCGATCACGGTCGTATTGCTGGTGACCCTGTCGGTCGCCACGGTTTCTGCCCAGGCGTTCAAGCCCAAGGCCGAGTACAAGATGCAGGTCAACGTCGGCCCGGCGTTCGACTGGGGCATGGGAGCCCAAAGGTGGGCCGACCTCGTCAAAGAGAAGACGAACGGTGAAATCATCATCAAGCCGTATTTCGGCTCGGTACTCCTCGCCGGCAAGCAGACCAACTGGTACCAAGCGGTCGCCGACGGCAGCATCGACTTCGTCGTCGAGTCGACGATCAACGCCTCGAGCGTCATCAAGTCCCTCAACCTGTTCAGCCTTCCTTTCCTGATGAACTCCTATGAAGACGCCGATGCGATAGAGAACGGCAAGTCAGGCAAGATGGTCCTCAAGGAATTTGAAAAGGGTGGCGTGAAGTTCCTCGCGTGGGGCGAAAACGGCTTCAGGCAGGTGACCAACAGCAAGAAGGTGATCACCTCGCCCGCCGACATGAAGGGCCTCAAATTCCGCTACGTAGGTTCGCCTATCTTCCTCGATATCTTCAAGCAACTCGGCGCCGATGCGATCAACATGAACTGGGCCGATGCAGTGACCGCCTTCCAGCAGGGCGTCGTCGATGGCCAGGAGAATCCCAAGTCGGTACTTACCGTCGTCAAGATCTGGGAATACCACAACTTCATGACCAACTGGAATTACGTCCTCGATCCGCTCATTTTCGGCGTCAACGCCAACGTGTGGAAGAAGTTCCCCGCCAAGTACCAGAAGGCGATCCAGGAAGCCGC
>CAZKJA010000130.1:0-1127 GCA_964552925.1 uncultured Treponemataceae bacterium | reverse complement strand
GTCTACGAAGCCGCCCTCGCGGACATGAAGAAGTAAAAGCACTGCATACAGCATGAGCTTCCATCCCGCGCGGCCTTGAAAACCGCGCGGGATTTCATACCCACCGGGCTTCCCCTCCGAGCACGCATCCAACAAAACTGAAGCCAGGAAAACACCGGAGCGCGACATGGCAGAAAAGAAGAAATACCACCTTGACGAGCTGTTGGCCGCCGGCCTCCTGGCCGTGATGTCCATCATTGCGTTCGTCAACGTCATCAACCGTTACGTTTTCAAGCAGAGCCTTGCCTTCACCGAGGAAGTGACGGTGAACCTGTTCGTCTGGATCACCCTCCTGGGCATCGCGATAGCGTTCAGGCGCGGTACCAACCTCAAGATGACCAACCTGTACGATTCGTTTCCCTTGAAGCTCAAAAAAGCCTCGAACACTATCGCCGCTGTGATCGGCCTGGTACTTTTCGCGTTTCTCGCCTACAACTCGGTGATGGAAATATGGAAGAACATGACGTTCTACCACCAGACCTCCGAGTCGCTCGGCATCCCGACCTGGATCTACAGCCTCGGGACTCCGTTATTCTCCATATTCGTGCTCAAGGAAATCATTTCCAGCACCATAAAAAGCAACAGGGAATTGAGTAGTGCTCCAAAAACCGGTATGGGAGAGGTGAAGTAATGGAAGCACTTCTGGTATTTGGCATATTTGTAGCGCTCATCATCATAGGAACCCCCATCGGCTTGGCTCTCGGCGCCGCCGGTTTCGGGGCGATAGTCAACTACGACTTGGGCCTGGCGATGATATCGCGCAACTTCGAGTCGAACATCGCCAAGTTCCCGCTCATCGCCATACCGTTCTTCATACTCGCCGGCGTCCTGATGGAGAAGGCGAGGATAGTCGACGGCATCTCCAAGTTCGTCATCCTGCTCGTGGGCAGGCGTACAGGAGGACTGGCCGTCGCGGGGGTCATCACCTGCATATTCTGGGGAGCGGTTTCCGGCTCGGGGCCCGCCACGGCGGCAGCATTGGGACTGGTCTTTATCACCCCGATGATCAAGCAAGGATACAACAAATACTTCGCGGCGTCGACGATAGCGGCGGGTGCCGGACTGTCGATAATCATACCGCCGAGCAT
>CAZKJA010000129.1:8113-9366 GCA_964552925.1 uncultured Treponemataceae bacterium | reverse complement strand
TTGGCTATCAGCGGGCCGAAGTCGGTCATCGCGCCGACGCCCATGAATATGAGCGGCGGGTAGATGCCGAGCTTGACGCCGTAGTACAGGTAGTACACGAGTCCGCCCGACATCGAGCTGGTCGGGGCGTCGAAGATGCCGCCGAGCGGAAGGTTCGACAACAGCATGCCGAAGGCTATCGGTACGAGGAGGAGCGGCTCGAATTTCCTGGCGATGCCAAGGTACAGGAGCACGCACGACACCACGATCATGATCAGCTCGCCGGGTATGAAGCCCAGAACCATCATCGAGCTGTTGGCGAAACCCGCGAAACCCGTCGACTGGAGGAAGGTCTGTATACTCTGCCACATAAAAGGGTACCGTCGCCCCGCTTACGCGAGGTCGACCATCGGGTCGCCGGTATTCACCGTGGAGCCCGCCTGGACGCGGAAAGCCGCGACCGTTCCGTCCGATGGGGAGGTTATCTCGTTCTCCATCTTCATCGCCTCGAGTATCAGGAGCACGTCGCCGCGCTTGACCGCTTGCCCGACTGCCGCTTTCAGGCTCAGGACCGTGCCGGGCATCGGTGCCTTGACCGTGGAGGAAACGGGGCCTGAAGGTGCGGCTGCTACTGGCGCAACGTTTACCGGCGCAGGGGCTTGCATAACCGGCGCGGCCGCCTGCTGGACAGGGGCGACGGTCTGGACCGGGGCCCCGGCTGAGCCGAGTTCCTCGACGCCGACGTCGTAGGACTGCCCGTTGACCGTTACTTTGTATTTCTTGACCATGGAATTCTCCTTGTGTAAGTGAGGCCGCGGCTTACGCGCGACCGAAGGTGTTGCCCTGCGAGACCCGATCGACGTATCCCCAGACCGGCGTATTGAAGCCCGAATGCTCTATCGAGGCTATCCTGATCGACGATGCCTGCACGCCGCTCGCCATCGCGATCGCGGCTATGATCGCGGCGACCACGGCGGGGTCGACCCCGCGTGCGGCCCCCGGCGCCACCTGCGTCGGCGCGTCTTGTTTCGGCGACTGCTTGGCGGACTTCCCGGCGAAGAGCAACTTGAAGATGCTTATCATCCAGACGAGCGACAAGAGGCTTATGAATACCGTCACCAGTCCGATGATGACGATCGTCCACATTTCCGCAGCTGTTTCCATCATGCCATCCTCATACCGGTGTATTGCCGTGCTTCTTGGCGGGGCGGCTTTCGCGCTTGCCGAGGAGCATAGCCAGGGCGGATGCGAGCCTCGCGCGGGTATCGGCGGGG
>CAZKJA010000129.1:1043-8103 GCA_964552925.1 uncultured Treponemataceae bacterium | reverse complement strand
CGATCACGTCGTCCACGTAACCTCGCGCCGCGGCCTTGTACGGGTTGGCGAAGTTCTTCTTGTAGTCTTCGATCTTTTCCTTGCGCGCCGCGGCCGGATCGGAGGCTTCCTCTATCTCTTTCTTGAAGATGATGTTGGCCGCTCCGTCGGGACCCATGACGGCGATCTCCGCGCTCGGCCAGGCGAGGACCTGATCCGCGCCGAGGTGCCTCGAGCACATCGCTATGTACGCGCCGCCGTAGGCCTTGCGCACGATGACCGTCAACTTGGGGACCGTCGCCTCGGAGTACGCGTACAGGAGCTTGGCTCCGTGGCGTATGACGCCGCCGTGTTCCTGGCCGACGCCCGGCAGGTAGCCAGCGGTATCCGCGAGGGTGATGAGCGGGATGCTGAACGAGTCGCAGATGCGGATGAAGCGGCTCGCCTTGTCCGAGGCGTTGATGTCGAGTACACCGGCGAGTTCCCTGGGCTGGTTGGCGATGACGCCGACTGTCCTGCCGCCGAGCCTCGCGAAGCATGTGACTATGTTCTTCGCGTACAGGGGTTGGATCTCGAACCAGTCGCCGTCGTCGAAGATCCTGGCTATCACGTCGCGGGTATCGTAGGGCTTGTTGGGCGAATCGGGGATCAGAGCCGCGAGGTCCGAGCACGAGCGCGTAACGGGGTCCGAGGTCGGGGCGAGCGGGACGTCCTCGATGTTGTTCGAGGGCAGGTAGGACAGGAGCTTCCTCACACCGGCTATGGTCGCTTGCTCGTCGGCGAACATCAGGCTCGCGACGCCGGAGACTTCGCTGTGGACGCGCGCGCCGCCGAGGGCCTCGGAGGAGACGTCCTCTCCGGTGATTGCCTTGATCACCTGCGGGCCGGTGATGAACATGTTGGAAGTCTTGTCGACCATGATGGTGAAGTCGGTGAGCGCCGGCGAGTAGACCGCGCCGCCCGCGCACGGGCCCATTATCACGGACACCTGCGGCACGACGCCGGAGGCGAGCGTGTTCCGGTAGAAGATGTCGCCGTAGCCGGAGAGCGCGTCGACGCCTTCCTGGATTCGCGCGCCGCCCGAGTCGTTGATGCCGACGCAGGGACAGCCGACCTTCATCGCCATGTCCATGGCCTTGCATATCTTGGCCGCGTGCATCTCGCCCAGGGACCCGCCTATGACGGTGAAATCCTGCGCGTACATATACACAAGGCGGCCGTTGACGGTGCCGTAGCCGATCACGACGCCTTCGCCGGGCGCGTCCACCTCGGACATGCCCAGGTCGGTCGCCCTGTGCTCGACGAACGCGTCGATTTCGACGAAGCTTCCCGGATCGACGAATGATTCCAGCCGTTCCCTCGCCGTCATCTTGCCCTTGTCGTGCTGGGCCGCAACCCTCTTGGGACCGCCGCCTGCCATTATGCGGCTACGACGCTCCGCCAGCTCCTTAAGCTTTGCTTCCATAAAAAGTGTGCTCCAATCGTATGATCTGAAGTGTATTGACCAGTATGATGCTATCGTACTCGGCTTGGTCTATCTAGTCCAGCACCCGATAAACTCCCCGCAAAATAGTAAAGCGAAAAGGCTTCCATCGGATGTTTCCTTCTCGCACTCTTCAAGAGTGCCAATCGTTGGCGATAACCACATCATTCCTGATGAGGGATTGAATTGTATCGTTGTCGTATCCCAAGACTTCCGAAAGCACTTCTCGGGTATGTTGTCCCAGCATCGGCGCCGGCATATGCACGTCTCCGGGAGTCTCGCTCAGGTGGAAGGGCGAGCCTGCCATGGTGACGGGGCCTACTTTAGGTTGGTTCACAGTCACGATCATATTGCGGTGATGAAGGTTCCTGTCGGATACGACCTTGTCGATTGTGTTGATCGGGGCGTTCGGCAATCCCGCAGCGTCGAGCGCTTCGATCCACTCGTCTGCCGTACGGCATAGCATTTCCTTGGCGAGTATCCCGACGAGCGCGTCGCGGTTTTGGGTCCGCAGGCCGTTGGTCCTGAATAATTCATGCTCGATGAGGTCTTCCCGACCCAGCAGTTTGCAGAATTTCGACCAGAGCGCGTCATTGCCGATCGGGGTGATCACAAATTGTCCATCCTTGGCCTCGAAGCCCTGGAATGGCGTGATCGTGGGGTGCGCGCTCCCGAGGGGGACCGGAATATCCTTGTCGATGGTATAGCGGACTATCGCGTTCTCAAGCGTATACACAAGTCCGTCCACCATCGAAATATCGACGTGCTGCCCCTTGCCGGTTTTGTGCCGATACTCGAGTGCCGCCAGGATTCCTATCGCCCCTTGGTGCCCGGCCATTATATCCCCGATCGATGAGCCAACACGGACAGGCGGACCGCCAAGCGGGCCGGTTATGCTCATGAGGCCTGAATACGCTTGGGCTACCATGTCATACGCCGGTTTCGACGCATGTTCCGGCAAGGCATCGTGGCCGAATCCGCAGATTGAGCAATAGATGACGGCCGGATTGATAGCCTTCATCTCTTCATACCCGAATCCGAGTTTTTTCATTGTGTCCGGACGGAAATTTTCTACTACCACATCGGCCTTGGAGATCAATTCGCGCAAGATCGTCTTCCCGGCTTCGGTTTTCAAGTTGACGCAGGTACTGCGCTTGTTCCGGTTGATGCTGAAAAAATAGCCGCTCTGTTTTTTGTCGGGGTCATCGGTTTCATCGATGAAGGGGCCGAATGCCCGGGAGTCGTCTCCAATGGCCGGCTCGATTTTAATGACGTCGGCGCCGAGGTCCGCCAGTATCATCGTGCAGAAAGGTGCCGCAAGGACATGGCTCAGGTCGACGACCGTGAGGCCTTCCAGCGCTCTTGCCATGAATTACCCTCCATATGTGTTTGTCCGTTCCGACCCGCGGGTCGAATGCCGTGTAATTCGCGTACTCTTCGAAAACACTGTTTCACAAACACACATACGAAGAGATCCTCAAGCCGGAAGCGCCTCCTTGCCTTACGGAATTGGTACGAGAATCAGCCGTTGATATGCATCACGCCCAAGCCCGAGCGTTCATGGTTCGTCATATGGAAAAACGCGGAGTCGCCGTACACAGCGACCGCGACCCATTTATGATCCGTCACGATGGCGACTTTGATTTTGAGGCTGGCATCCGCGGGTACCGCGTGCACCACCCCCGTAAAGGCGTCCAGCGCAGCGTGGACGACCGCATGGATTTGCCCCGGGCTTTTCTGGATGATTTCATTTTGCAGGGCGCAGTTGATGACGGACTTCACGAAGGTCCCGCGAATTTCGTTCGAGAGGCCCGATACGAAAGTAATCGCCAATTTGAAAGGGGAGTTTGACAATAGTCGCTTTATTTCTGGTTCTTCGTTCTCGTCCGTCAGGGAAGCCATGATGGCGGCCTTCCCCAACCTTGATGGGTTCAAGTCCATGAACACCTCACATTGCGGTTATTAACGCACGGGCGAAACATTCACTGACTCACTGGGCTCACGAGATCACCCATTATGTATAGGCGCATTTTATATAGTTGTCAATATTAGCGTTGCTTGATTCATCGACCAGACTTCCCGAAGCGCTCCAGGTACTCGGGTATCTCTATCATCGGGGGCCGTTCGACCGCGGAAATTTCAGTGGCGACGACTTTGTGGGAGGTCTCTTCGACCCGGAGCGCGATGTGCCTGTCGCCGAGTTCGTGCAGGACCTCGGCGTCGCCATAGCGCCTGGCCCTGTCGAGGAACGTGTTGAGGATGCCGTAGGCCATGCGGCCGAGCGCCTCGGTGCTCTGGTTCCTGTGTATGCGCAGGTCCAGGTCGACCTGTGCGAGGGATTCGATGCCGAACTCGTGGTACACGTCTATCAGGTGGCCGAGCTCGACGCCATAGCCCACAGAGAACGCCAGGCGTTCAAGCAAGGATCGCCGACCCGCGTACTCGCCGGACAGGGGTTGTATGAGGCGGGCGAGCTCGGGATAAAACAGCGAGAATATCGGGCGTACAAGGATCTCCGTCACCCGGCCGCCGCCCGAAGGCGCTATCCCGGTCGGTGAACGGATCGGGCGCTCGTAGAACGCCTTGACGTACCCTATCGAGTCGTCCTCGAGCAGGGGACCAACGAGTCCGTAGACGAACTTGGGGGCGATGTTCGCTATGTCGGCGTCGACCCATACTATTATGTCGCCCTGGAGCGCGTACAGGCTCTTCCAGAGGTTCTCGCCTTTGCCCCGGTACGTGCCGTGCCTGGGAAGGATGTTCTTCGACTCGACGACCTTGGCGCCGTATTGTTCGGCGAGCTTGCGGGTGTTGTCCTGTGACGAAGAGTCTATGACGACTATCTCGTCGAGAAGCGGATGGCGGTCCATCAGCTCGGTGCGGATGACAAGGATTTCCTTGCCGATCGTCGCTTCCTCGTTCAGGGTGGGGAAAGCGAGCGAAATCTTTAGCCCTTTCTGTTCCTTGAGCGCGACGAGCTTGCCTATGTCCGAGAACCTGGAATGGTGCCAGGTGCGTTCCAAAAGGGAATCGACCTTGGCGGGTTTCACACGCCCTCCGCGGCTATCCGCTCGACTATGGTGACGAGGAGTTTCCTGCCCTTCTCGATGGAGGCTATGTCTATCTCGTCCTGCTCCAGTCCTTCCCGTCCTGAGGCTACGGCCACCGATATGGCAGGCACGCCCATCGACGACAGGAACGCGGCGGGGTCTGCCCCGTTTTCCTCTACCATTCGTATCTTGTGGTCCTTGAGGGTCTGGGAGACGAGTTTGACGAGAGCCGCGCCAACCTTGGGATCGCCGACCGGCACGAAACCGGCTATGATGACCGCGGTCTTGGCCCTGGCCTCCCGGCCATGCGCTTCGGCGGTCGCGACGGCTGCCTTCATCGCCAGTTCCAGAACGCTGCCATCCGATGATTCCATTTCTATTTCCAGTATGCCTTCGGTCGGATTCCTGCCGAATCCCGTACCGGCCTCGATACGGCGGATACGGCAGGTAGTCTTGTTCTCGCTGTCCCAAGTGACCGCTGACAGCGCTCGCGCCATGCTTACGATAGTGTCCACGGAAGACCCGGGCCGATCCGCCCCTTCCGCGCCGTCGCCGTCGGTCCGTACCCGGACCTCTATGCGGTAGGTGCCAAGCGATCGCGTCGATATGGTCCCCAGGCTAATTCCCCGAATTCCCAGAGCGGCGTAGGGGCGGTCGATTGCGGTCTCGAACAGGCGCTTGAATAAGCCGCTGTCTGGATCGTCGAGGGAGCGTACCGCAAAGAGCAGGAGAATGTCCCTGCTGCACGCGATCAGTCCTGTCATCATCGACTCGGCTATGGACAGGAGAGCGGCCGTGCCTATGGCGTTCGCGAGCCCGGCGCCGTAAGCGCGGTCGGAATCGAGCCTGGAGAGGCTCTCGAGCGGATGCCAGCGCAACGAGGAGATGTCAGCGAAAAGCAGGATCGGCGCTGAGTCATCGGATCTAGGGCACGTGAGCCGCACGAGTATGTTGCCGTCCTCGTCGACGCGGGAAGTCAGGCCCAAAGCGTTGAGGCGCTCCAGGATGAAAGCCGCGCGCTGTTCCTCGTGGCTCGTAGGCGATGGAATTTCCGCGATCCGCAGGGCATCCGTGAGCAAGCGGTCCGAGAGGGGAAAGGGGGATTTCCGCAGGGAGCGCACTATCGATCCGGCCCGACTCGAGAGGGTTCGGAAGGCTTTGGCCAAAGATCCACGCAGTTTCGCTAGAATGCCCATGCGCTGCCTCCTGTCTGTTTCTACCACGCGAAAGCTTAAAAGTACAGTAAAACCATCCGGGCTATGTACGGGACCCAAGGCACAGCTGTCCGGATCGCTCAGTGCCCCAAAAAGGGAGTTTGACATTATTATTAACTAGGTTTACAATAAGTGATGGTCAATTATCCCTTGCTCCAGCTGATCTACCGCGCGCACGGGGAATTGGAGCGGCTCGAACAAACGCCTCGAGACTACGGATCGGGCAGGCTTTTCTACGCATCGGAGATGCATACGCTTGTCTGCATCGGCGAGAATCCTTACCTCAACCTGACAACTCTCGCCGAAAAGCTTGGAGTATCAAAGAGCGCCGCATCCAAATTCGTGAAGAAGTTGATCGCCGCCGCGTGTATCGACAAAACGAAATCACCTGACAACGCCAAGGATGTACTCTTCCATGCGACCCCGGAAGGTAAGCGCGCGATCCAGGGACACCGGGCTTTCGAGGAGGCAACCTTTGGGCCGTTGCGAGCGATCGAGGCCCGTCTGTCCCCCGGCAACACGGCGATGATATCGCGTTTCCTGACCGAACTCGCCGATCGCCTGATGCATGAATAGGGCTAGCCGCGAAACCCGGTGTACGGATTGCCTTTGGTATATTGTTAACCAGGTTGATATAAATGCCTGCTGAAGACCACGGCGAAGCGATTGGTTGAGGAGATGGAATATGGATAAACGATCGGCATTGTTGATGGTGGCGCTGGCCTTCGGCGCGCTTGCGTCCGCCGATGAGACCGCCGGGATGCATGAAGTGGAAGGAGACTGCCTCGTAGGCCGGGAAGGCGTCCTCTTCGCCTACGTGGTGGATGCAGGCGGATTCGCCTCGCCGTTGACGGGATTCCACGAGCTCAGGTTGCGAATCGGCCCGGCAGAAGCTATGGCGGGAATGGTGCATATTTCCTTCACGCTTCCCCCGGGCAGGTATGGCATCAGGTGTTTCCTCGACATCAACGGGAATGGGCGGCTCGATCGCGGCCCGTTTGGCCCAACCGAGCCCTGGGGCATGAGCTGGAATGCGGGAAGGCGCTTCGGTTTCCCAAGATTCGACGATATCGCATTCAGGGTCGGCAAGGACATCCGGGGAATCCGGATCGAGGTGCGATGATGCACGAAGACAATGTTCGCCACCGGGTGAAGAGCCTCGCGCGGATCGCGCCGATCTATGGATTCATGTTCTTCTTCGGGCCGGTCGCTTGGCAACTGTGGATGGCGCTCAGGCTGGATTACGTCAGCCTTGACGAGGCGCGTCGATGCTTGCTCTCGCCTTGCACCGCGGGCATCGCGGGCATTCTGTTTGTCCTGGATATGGCGAACCT
>CAZKJA010000129.1:0-1033 GCA_964552925.1 uncultured Treponemataceae bacterium | reverse complement strand
GGGGATGGAAAGGATCGGCGCGGGAAAGGATGGAGCGATTTCGAGGAGGATGGCTGTCCACTGCGTCTCGCTCCTGCTCTTCGCTACGATCGGCACGGCTATTTCGATGTCGACACTTTCCGGAGCCCATGGCGGGAGGGTGTTCCCGCTATTTAAAATGAGCGTAGGCGCGCTGAATGGAGCCTCGATGTGCTTTGTCTTTTATACGGGTGTCACTATGGGCGTGGCCGCGCGTCTTGTCCCGCTGGAAAGGCGGGACAATAAAGCCGTGTGCAGGATCCTCGCATTGACGCGGTCATTCAACGTTTGGCTCTTTGCTATGGGGCTACCACTTTTCGTCGCCACCAGCTTGGTTGCGGCATCCTTGGGCAGCAGGGCTTTGACGAGAACATCCATATCTTCTCTTATTGCTTCACTGGCCCTGCCCGTGACTATGGGGAGCGTACTATTCATCCGCGCCGATAAGGGAATCGCCGCTTTGCAGGGAGTTGTCGGGAAGGAGTTCGCACAATGAGAATGCTGTCAGGAACGAAATTGAGACTAATGGCCCGGATATTCGTGCTCGGTGCTTTCGTGATCGCCTTTACCCTTGGACGCCTCGGGTTATGGGCGGTCGCGTTCCTGATAGGCCTCATTGTCGAGGCTATCAAACCGGGACGGCTTTACTGCATGTGGCTCTGCCCTGTTCGAGCCGTCCATGGTCTCGCGGGCATGGGCTCCGCGGCAAGGAAGAAAAGAGGGGCTCCGCAGCCGGGGACAAAGGCAGTCAGGGCGTCCGGCCGGGTCTTTATCGCCATGTTCCTGTTCCTCTTCGGTATATCGATCGCCATTGGGTTGCGGGGCTGGCTCTTCCCAACATTCGTGGCGTTTGGCATCGTCATCTCGAGCCTGCT
The DNA here is from genome assembly GCA_964552925.1 of uncultured Treponemataceae bacterium. GTDB lineage: Bacteria > Spirochaetota > Spirochaetia > Treponematales > UBA12059 > SZUA-370. The sequence goes on along the minus strand of CAZKJA010000129.1, from coordinate 140 downwards.
TTCCTTGCAGGGATTCTGCTCGAATATGTGCCCCTTCGGCGCGGCTTTCGTCATTGTCCGCCGTAGCTCGGCAAACATCACCGGCTTCTTCAGGATGGTTTGTCTTAAACGTACACCGGATGCATTGGGGTCCTATGCCG
>CAZKJA010000128.1:7378-9399 GCA_964552925.1 uncultured Treponemataceae bacterium | reverse complement strand
ACTCTTGTGTTTTCGGGCGAATGGGTTACTATGCTGGGATATGAAACGCCACGGGGATGGATTCGACGCTCGCCAGGCGCACTCGGAACTCATCAAACGCGCGTTGTCCGGTACCGAAGCGGTATTCGACAGGCTTGACGCTTACTCGTACCTGAGCGCGCTCGACCGTGGGGACTTCCTGTATTACCGCTCGCTGTATACAAATTCACTGCTCGAAATCGACGCGAGGATAGAATCCGGAGCGCTGTGCCCGGTCGACCTCGCGGATTTTCCCCAGGTGGTCCGATTCCCCGCTTACGACATAAAGGCGGCTTTGTTCATCGGCTCATTCGACCCGTTCCAGATGACGCACCTGGCGACAGCCCTCCGCTACCTGGCCTCGTCGCGGGCCGAGGCTCCCGTCGTGTTCGTCGTTCCGGAGGGGCATGACAACCCGCTGAAGCCTCGCAAGAACGACTATCGGTACCGATTCGAGTTGCTGTCGAAGCAACTCGAAAATGTGTTCGATCCCTTGATAGTCCCGCTCGACATAGGCGAGGGGGCCGACACAATAGAGATAGTACGACGTTTCATAGCATTGTTTCCTGGCGCGAGGGTATCAATGACTCACCTGCTGGGATCGGACGTGCTCCCCATAGCCGCGGCTCTGCTGCCGGCTGACCTGGAAGCCTGGACGGCGGAAGCCGCGGCGAGGTCGGTCAATTTTTCGTACAAGGCGTTCGTGGTCAGGCGCGAAGGCTCCCCGCCGATGGAACCGCACGTCAAGGCGGTGCGCGAACTCGGCCTTCCTATACACGTTGACAACAAGCCTGTCGGGGCGCCCTCGAGCGCCGATTTCAGGGACAAGCACGCGTTTACGATAGTATTTCCGACCGAGACCGTTATCCGCCACCTGGAAGTGCTATTCCGGTACAACCTGAACAGGCCCTGGAACCTTTGAGCCGCCCGTGGCGCCTTTAGTCCGTATTGACCTTCCAGCGGTAGCCGGAACCGGATAGTTCCTTGCCGAACACCGGCGTTTCCGCCTTTACCGCGTCGACGACAATTCGCAACGCGTCGAAGGCCGCAGCGCGGTGCGCCGAGGCCACGCCCACAATGAAACTAATCCCGCCGGCCGGCACTATCCCGAGGCTGTGCCGTATCCAGATATCGATGCAACCGAACCGCGAGATGGTCCGTTCCCTGATGTCGGCGATGCTCGCCTCCGCGAGCACCCTCTCGGCGCTGTACTCGATGGCGGTGACAACGCCTTCCGCCAAAGAGTCCGCGCGTATTTGGCCGTGGAACCATGCCTGCGCCCCGATAGTGCCGTCGTTCGACCAGGATCGTTCCAGCGACGCTGCCAGATCCCTGGACAGGGGGCCTTCGACAAAATATGGGGAAACTATCAAGGTCAACCTCCGGAAGCGGGCGGCAGCAAGGCGAGTTCGCCGGCGGCCTGCAAGATTTCGCCGTCGGCGGGCAGGCGGTGGTCTACAGCTATCCTGAAACGCGCCGATTTCAACGATGGGTAGCGTTCGTCGACAAGCGTCCGGAGGAGACGGGCCTCGAGGGGAAAGTCCAGCTCGATGCTGCCGCCGGAAACGCCGGGTATATCTGACAGGTGGCCGTACGGCTTCAGCGTGACGAGCATGCCGAGCCTAGTGTTTCCCGTGGGAGCCGCCCTCGATCATGCGCAATGCGTGCGCCATGATGGGGAGGAATACGCGAAGCCCTGTCTCGACGGCGTTGACGCTTCCCGGCAGGTTGACGACTATAACCTTGCCAGCCATACCTGCGATTCCCCGCGACAACTGTGCCGAGGCGGTCTCCTTGAGGCTTTCGGCGCGGATGGCTTCCGCTATGCCAGGTAGTTCCCTGTCGCAGAAGGCGGCTGTCACCTCTGGCGTATTGTCCCTCGGGCCTATCCCCGTGCCGCCGGAGCTGATTATGAACTGGGCTCCCCAATCGGACGCATCACTGAATGCCCTGGTAAGCTCGGCGGGCTCGTCGCTTACGACTATGCGCCTGGTCTCGGCATC
>CAZKJA010000128.1:3778-7368 GCA_964552925.1 uncultured Treponemataceae bacterium | reverse complement strand
TGGCCCTGTCGGAGGCTACGACTACGGCTACTTTCATTTCGGGTCTCCCGTTATCATTTCCTTAGTCTTCCCGATGAGCGATATAGGGCCTATCTTCATCGACTTGTCGACCGCCTTGCACATGTCGTACACGGTGAGGGCCGCGACGCTGACGGCTGTCAGGGCCTCCATCTCGATGCCGGTCTTGTCGGTGCAACGGGCCGTCGCCTCTATCGCGACGCCGTCGTCCCTTAGCTTCAGTTGCACGTCGACAAACTCGATCTCGATCGGGTGGCAAAGCGGGATCAGGCTGGAGGTCTGTTTCGCGCCCATTATGCCGGCTATCTTGGAAACCGTGAGTACGTCGCCCTTCTTTATCTGGTTGTCGCGTATCAAGGCGACCGTTTCCGGGCCGAGCGATATGAAGCCGCTCGCCCTGGCCGTCCGGCGCACTACCGTCTTCGTCGAGACATCGACCATCCTTGCCGCCCCGGCGTCGTCAACGTGGCTCAATATATTGTCCATCCGCTTGGACTCCTCGTCACCCGCCAATTTGTACCATCGGTCTGTTGGTGCACGCCGTGCCGAGCAGGGGTTTCATGTCTATGGCCCGTAGCAGGCATCCCCGTATGTCGCCGAAATCGATGGGGATCTCATCGTTGCTGTGCAGGCAGGGCTTCAGCGATCCGTTGGCCAGCAACCTGAGCCTGTTGCAGACGTCACAGGGAAGCGGGCGTTCGTAATGGCCCCCGTCCAGCTTTGTCCGGGTGAGGTTATACTCGACTATGCGCTGGAACTTGAGGCCGTTATCGGCGCAGAAACGGGACATCCGCTCGATTTCAGCCTGCGTTGTCTTCTCCTGCACTACCATGTTCAGCTTCGTGCCGGTGAATCCGGCATCGCTGGCTGCCTGGATGCCTTCAAGTACCGATGCGAGATCTCCAACGCGCGTGATTCGGGCAAAACGCTCCGGATCCAGGGTGTCGAGCGAGATGTTCAGCCTGTGAAGCCCGGCTTCCTTCAATTCCCTGGCGAAGCGCGGCAGGAGCGTACCATTGGTTGTCATCGCCAGAGTCTCGACGCCTGGAATGCGGCCAAGCATCGCCACCAGGTCGATTATTCCCCGCCGGACGAGCGGTTCGCCGCCAGTCAGTCGTATCTTCGTTATCCCCAAGCCCACGGCTTCCGAGACCACCGTGACTATCTGCTCGAACGTGATAATAGCTTTATGGGGCAAGAGCAGTACTCCCTGCTCCGGCATACAGTAGGCGCATCGGAGGTTGCACTTGTCGGTGACCGAGATCCTGAGATAGTTGATGTCCCTACCGAATGAATCGCGCATTGGCTTTCTCTCCGGTTGCAATTGTATTCGTTCCCCGCGGTATCAACACGAGCGCGTCTGCTTCGGCGAGGGCCGTAAGGTGGCCCGATCCCATGTATCCGATCAGCTCGATCCTGCCGTCGACCACGCGGGCCGGGAGGTATTCGTTTCGGTCGGCGTTTTTCCTTGCGAAGGCCCTGGCGAGCGGCAGCGTCGCTTCCTTCGGCTTGTACGAAAGCCCCTGCATGCGGTACAGGAGCGGAGCGATGAACAACTCGAATTGTACGAAGGTCGACACGGGGTTTCCGGGGAGACCGAATACGCAGGTGCCGTCGTGGATGCCGAACAGGGTCGGCTTTCCCGGTTTCATCGCGATGCCATGGAACAGGATCTCGACGCCGACTGACTCGAGCGCCTCGGGGACGTAGTCGAGCTCGCCCATCGAGACCCCGCCGGAGAGCACGAGCACATCGCTGCCGGCGAGGGCTTCCCGGATTGTCGATGCTGTCGCCTCCAGCGTGTCGGGTACGCGGACGGTCGGCATCGTCTCCGCCCCCGCCAGCGCGGCCATCGCCGCAAGCTGGTAGCTGTTGCTGTCGTAGATACCGCCCGGGGGAAGGGCAGCGCCTGGCGCGTGGAGCTCGTTGCCCGTCACCAGGATTGACAGCCGGGGTTTGCGGACCACGGAAACGCTGCCGTACCCCTGGGACGCGAGTATGCCGATGTCCTGCGGCAGAAGGCGCCGGATGCCAAGCAGCGGATCGCCTGCGCGTATATCCTCGTCTTTGTAGGCGATGTTCGTGCTTTTTTCTGTCTTCACGACCCGGTATATCCTGCCAGCGCTTTCAGTGAATTCGAAGCGGACGACGCGTTCTATCCCCGCGGGGACAGGCGCGCCCGTCATGATCTTGATGCATTCGCCCCTTTGGACGCGCAGCGACGAGGCTTCCCCCGCGGTGACCGACCCCGTTTCCATGAACTCAGCGGAGTCATCGCCTGCGGACAAGCCTATGCCGTCCACGGCGGCTTTGTCGAAGAGCGGAAAGCCCATGCGCGCGCTCAAGGCCCGGGACAGCGCCCTGCCTGCCGCTGCTTCCAGTGGTACTTCTTCGCTTTCAAGCGTAGTGCCCTGCGCCATGACTATCGCCATGGCCTCGGAAGGCTCCATCATGCCAAGCTGCCTCATGAAAATGTTCCCGACACCGCGAGCCTCCATATGAAAACTACCCGAATATCGCAAAATGCTCAAGGGCGAGAGGTGGCGGTCGGCCGGCCGGGACTTCTACCCGCGCGTAACATGGGCTATGGTTAGGGAAAGGGAGATGGAACTATGCCACAGATGGTTCAAAACGTAGGTAGATATGCCCGTCACGTGGATTTGATCGGGCCCGTAGCGTGGGAACGACTGTGTTCCCTGCGGGTGCTTGTCGCTGGCTGCGGAGGCTTGGGTTCGCACGTGCTCGACCTGTTGGCCCGGCTGGCGCCCATGCGCCTCGAATTGTGGGACCCCGGAGTGCTCGACGAACCTGACCTGAACCGGCAGTCGCTGTACGTTCCCGCAGATCTCGGGTCCCGCAAGGCCGAAGCCGCCAAGCGACGCCTCCTCGAAATAAACGGGGACCTGCGGGTAGCGATCAGGACGGAGCCGATCCAGGCGGATTCGCTCGCCGGAACGGCATTCGGAGGGATCGACGCGTGCTTCGATTGCCTGGACAGCTTCGCCGCCCGCGCCGGACTGGAAAAAGCCGTCATCGCGGCGGGGAAGCGCCAGGGGGGATCAGCCCTGCCTATATTCCACGGCGGGGTGTCAGGGTTCTATGGTCAGGTCGCGACCATCACACCCCCGAAGCCGGGGTACGGGCAGCTGTTCGGTCCCGGATTCGAAACCGTTCCCGCCGACCCCAAACCGGTGTTCCCGCCGGCGGTTGCCATAGTAGCCTCGTTGCAGGTATCTGAGTTCATCGCCTGGCTCAAGTCGGACGGGGAACCGCGGGGGCTGGAACTGGTAACCGTGGATTGCGTTCGTAATAGTTTTGACAGGATACATATCGAGTAAAATTTGCTGGCATCGGCGCCCGTTCTCGGGTACCATGGCAATGGTGAAGGAGTACAATACACAATGAAATTCGTATTTTTCGGCGCTCCTGGCGCCGGCAAGGGCACGATGGCGGCCAGAGCCTCCGTCGCTTTCGGCTTGCCGCACATTTCGACCGGCGAGATATTCCGCGGCGCGATGCGCGACGGCACTCCGCTCGGCCTTAAAGTCAAGTCGGTAATAGAATCGGGCGGG
>CAZKJA010000128.1:0-3768 GCA_964552925.1 uncultured Treponemataceae bacterium | reverse complement strand
CTCGTGTCCGACGAGCTGACAGTCGACCTGGCCCGCGAGCGCCTCGCCGCTCCCGACGCGCAAAAAGGCTGGCTCCTCGACGGCTTTCCCAGGACGATGGGGCAGGCAATTGCCCTCGATTCGTTCTGCCCCGAGGACTACGTGATAGACCTCGAGGTGCGCGACTCGAAGGTGATAGAGCGCCTTTCAGGACGCAGGATGTGCAAAAGCTGCAACCGTATCTACCACGTCTCCTTCATGCCTTCGAAGAAGCCCGATGTGTGCGACGACTGCGAGGGCGAGCTGTATACCCGTGACGATGACAGGGAAGAATCGGTGCGCGTGCGCCTCGAGAACTACCGTAAACAGACTTCCCCGCTCGAGGCCTATTACGAAAAACGCGGGACCTTGGTCAGGATAGACGGAGAAGGCGACGCGGACTCGGTCTGGAAGGTGTTGCAAGGCGTCATGGAGAAACTTGTCTCCGGCCGCCGGTCCTGAATTTGCTTGTACTTTTCCGCCAGAGGCTTTTGAATATTTGAAACGTAATTTATGGATATTTTTCAAAATGCGGACGCATTTTGAAAGTTCTTCAATAGGAGAATAAAATGAGCCGTTTCCCGAGTATCCGCCGTTTTTCAGCCAAGGCCGCCACGGTCCTGACGGTCATCGCAGCGCTTTCGATCGCGGCGCTGGCAAGCCTGTCATCCTGCGCCCGCTTCCCAGGCGCCGCGGGTTTGGGCGAACGGGCTCCAGACCCGGACTTTGTCGTCGCCCACAGCGAAGGAATAGTGTCGCGCTTCGCCGACATAAGCGTGGTACTCGGCTCCGGCAGGGATGCGGCCACTCTGGCCGACGCCAACCCGTTCAGCTTCGAACCGGCCATACCCGGTACGGTGTCGTGGAGCGCCGACGGCTCAAGGGCTGATTTCCGGCCGTCGGTACCGCTCAAGCCGGGCGTGACGTACAAAGCCGTGTTCGACTTCGCCAAGATAGGGGAAAGCGCCAACGGCTGGTTCTCGTTCAAGCTGCGCGCTTCCGAGCCGGGATTCTCCGTGGAGCCGGGCGCCTTGTACGCCGCGCCCGACGGCAGCCTGTCGCTCGACGGCGGCGTCCGTACCGACGACGTACCGTCGACGGCCGACGTGGAACGCCTTGTCACGGCGAAGGTCGGGGGCAAGTCGCTCCGAATGTCATGGAGCCACGAGGGCGGCGGCGCGCATCGCTTCACCGTCAAGGATATCCCGCGGTCGGTCTCGCCGGAAACGCTCGAGCTTTCGTGGAACGGCAAGGTTATAGGATCCGGCGCGCGCGGCTCGAAACACTACGAAGTGCCCGCGGAAGGCGCCTTCGAGCTGTTGTCGATTACGGGACCCGAGCCCGGGCAGTCACCGTGCCTCACTGTCGCTTTCAGCGAACCGGTGGACAAGACCCAGGACTTCCGCGGACTCATACGCGCCGGTATTCCCGGTCGACAAGGCGAACTCCGCTACGAGGCCGAAGGCGGCATCGTGAAGGTGTACTCGTCGCTCCGGTGGCCGGAACGGGTTGACGTTACCGTGGAACGCGGCGTGCGCAGCAAGAATTTCCAGTCTCTTGTGACGCCGGTGTCCGCGGAGGTTCGCTTCGATTGGGAGAAGCCGGAAGTGCGGTTTCAGTCGGGCGGCGTCATAGTCCCGTCGACCCAGGGTACGAAGGTGGTGCTCGAGACCAGGAACCTTTCGATGGTCTACGTCGAGGCGCTAAGGGTCTACGGCGACAACATGCTCCAGTTCCTGCAGGTGAACGAACTCGGCGGCTCCGGAGAGCTCAAGCGGGTCGGCGACGTCGTTTGGCGCAAGGAGATTGACCTCGGCTGGACCGACGACAAGAAAAACCAGTGGACCCAGTACGCACTCGACTTGTCGCCCCTTATAGGGAAGCACCCTGACGGGCTTTTCCAGCTTCGCGTCGCTTTCGGCCATGACCATATACGGTACGTGAGCCCCAAGGATTATACCAATCTGGGCAAGTGGAAATTCCCCACTGTACGTATCGAGGACGGGGGCGAATCGTCCAGGGGACTACTACGAGGAATGGTTCAACTGGGACGAATACTACCGTTACCGCGAAGATCCCGCCCACCCGGCGTTCTACATCCAGCGCTACGGGCGGGACAGGACAGCGCGCCGCAACGTGCTCGTGTCCGACGTGGGACTGTCGGCGAAGCTCGATGTAGACGGGGCCTGGCACATAGTGGCGAGCGACTTGCGCAGCGCCAAACCCCTGGCGGGCGCTGGAATCACCGTGTACGGCTACACTATGCAGGCTGTCGCGAAAGCGACGTCCGACAAGGACGGCAAGGCCATGGTCAGGCTAGAGGCGGGGAGCGCGGCCCCGTTCTTCATCGTTGCCGAGGCCGCGCTCGCCAAGTCCGGCCGCGAGCGGGGCTACCTGAAGCTTTCGCAAGCGCTCGCGGTCAGCCACTTCGACGTGGGCGGCGAAAAGGCCGATACCGGCATCAAGGGCTTCATCTACGGCGAACGCGGCGTCTGGCGTCCAGGCGACGACATCCACCTGTGTTTCGTGCTGCACGACAGGCTGGGCACGCTGCCTACCGGACATCCCGTCCGCTTCCAGCTGGAAAACCCGCTCGGCCAGGTAGTCAAGCAAGCCGACTACGCGACGAGCGCCGACGGTTTTATCTACATGAAAACCGGTACCGAAGCGGGAGCCCCGACTGGCACCTGGACGGCGTTCGTCACCGTCGGCGGCAAGACTTTCACCAAGGCGCTCAAGGTCGAGGCGGTGATGCCCAACCGCCTGAAGCTCGCGCTCGATTTCGGACCTGACGCCTACGTTCCTGCCGACCTCAAGGAAATGGGCGTAACGGCCGCCTGGCTCCATGGCGCGCCGGCGCCGGGTCTCAAGGCGGACGTGTCGATGCTTCTGTCCGGTTCGAGCAAGAATCCGGGCGACTACGCGGGCTTCTCGTTCCAGGATCCGCTCCGGGAGGCGCCTGGCCAGCAAAAGCTGCTGTACGAGGGCGTCCTCGACCGCAACGGCGCCGCCCGCTTCCAGGTCGACCTGGAGCCCGAAGGCGAGGCTCCAGGACCTATGACCGCCACGTTCATGTCGCGCGCCTTCGAGCGCTCGGGCCTGTTCTCGACCGAGACATTCTCGGTGGATTTCCACCCGTACGCGACGTATGTTGGCGTGAAACTGCCGAAGGGCGACGAGTCCCGTGGAATGCTGCTGACCGACCAGGACCACCCGGTGGAAATACTTCTCGTCGACAGGGACGGCAAACCCGCGGGCAACGGCCTCGTCGAAGTAGCGGTGTACAAGCTGGCGTGGCGCTGGTGGTGGGAGAAAGGCCAGGAAAGCCTCGCCGAGCAGGCCTCCGACGTCTACCGGAGGCTCGTCAAGAAAGATACAGTCACTGTGAAGAACGGCAGGGGAACCGCCAAGCTGCGGATCAACTATCCGGAGTGGGGGCGCTACCTGATACGCGTCAGCGATACGAGCGGCGGCCACGCCGCCGGAACAGTGTTCTACATCGACTGGCCGGGCTGGGCCGGCAGGAGCAAGGGCGAGGGCGGCGGTTCGGCTGTCATGCTGACCCTCTCGACAGACAAGGAAAAGTATTCTGTGGGCGACCCGGTGCGCGTCAGCTTCCCCTCGAACATCGAGGGCAGGGCGTACGTGACCATTGAACGCTCGGGCAGGATCCTCGAGGAAAAATGGGTCGAAGCGAAGGCCGGCACGACCGTGTACGAATTCAAGGCGAGCGCCGCGATGGCGCCCAAC
>CAZKJA010000127.1:0-9406 GCA_964552925.1 uncultured Treponemataceae bacterium | reverse complement strand
CCCGACACCGGCGGCGGCAGCCAGCGCCGCAGCGTGAACTCGCAGACCGGCGCCACCACGGCAAGCCCGGCCATCGCCAGGTACGATAGCTGGAACGACAGCGAGTGCGCGCTCGCCGGCCGCCAGACGGCGACGAGCACGAAGGCGATTGCAAGGATAGCCAGGGGCTTCTGGGGGCGGTCGGTGGCGATCGCCGCGCTCGAAATCCAGAACATAGCGACCGAACGGAGCACTGACGGCGAGGCTCCCACGATGAAAAGGTAGGCTCCTGCGAGCGCGCAGGCGACGAGCCTGGCCCTGAAGGGACCGAGCGCGAAACCGAATGCCAGCGCGACGAGCGATGCGAGGATTCCTACGTGCTGGCCGGACAGCGCGAGTATGTGCACGCAACCCGCCTTCCGGAAGTCGTCGGCCAGGTCCGCGTCCAAATCGTCGCGCACGCCGACTATAAGAGCCTCGAGCAGCGGTCCAGCGGCTCCTCCGGCCTTGCCTAGCGCGGCGAGCAAAGCTTGCCTCGTCAGGGCCCGCAACGACTCCAGCCGGGGAGGCGCTCCGAGCGTCTCGATGCCGGCTGGATCGACGAAGGCCATTCTCGGCGCGAGCGCGTCCGTCCATGCCCCGCCTCCGGTCCTTGTCTGCGGAAGGGCGGACAAAGCCGGCGCGCGCGGCAGCGTTACGCGCAGTGCCTGCCCGCGGACCGTCTCCTTGCCCCCGCCTCCCCGCGTGTACACCACGAGGCGGCCGGCCGCCGTCATACGCGCGCCGTCGTTTCCCAGGGCCGCGTAGAGCTCCAATTCGAGCGCCAGCATTCCGCCGGACGTGCGCCGGGGGTCGGCCGCAAGGCGGCCCTCGCAGGCGGCGATGCGGTTAAAGGCGGCGTCCGCGAAACCCGGCGACCATCGAGTCGAAGCCGACTCTACGCGTGCGTGCAGGAAAGCGCCCAGGCACAGGCCAACGCCGGCAGCGGCCACGAACCGGGCCAAGCCCGGAAGCGGCGCTCGCTTGCCGGCACGGATGCCGCCTGCCGCCTTGTAAGCAAGCAGGAAGGCGGCCGCGAACAAGACGGCCGCGATGGCCGTCGCCGATATCCTGGGCACGGGTCCCGGGGGCGGGTACAGCGCGGCGGCTGTGCCGAGGGCGAGCGGCATGAGCGGCGCGACGTTGCTGAATGCGAGGGGTCTTCCTGGAATGTCCACAGCCAGCCGGACGCGCGGGCGGGCACTGGCGCGTTCGCGCCGCGGCCTACCAGCGCAGCTTCTGGAGCGCGTCCCTCGAGGCTTTCTTCACCGATTCGGGATATTGAAGGTAGCCGATATAGAGGAGGTAGTCGAAGGCGGTCTTGTCGCCGAGCCGACCGAGGTTGTTGACAACCGCGAGGGCTACCTGCTCGTCGAATGACTTGCCCTGCTCGGTCTCGGTGTTGATTATCTGCAGGTACAGCGAGAGGGTCTGGGCGGCTTCCGTCGTCCCCATCGCCCCGAGGAGCGCGATTGATTCCAGGAAATTGGACTTGGACACCTGGCCGCGGTTGAACTGCAGCTGGAAATCGTAGAAATGCCGTATCGCGAGCGGGGAAGCCTTCTGCCATTCCCTCGCGGCGAGTTCGCGGGCGGCGGAAGCCCGCAGGGAGACGATCGCCACCTGCTCGCTCTGCACCACGCTCTGGTAGGAGACGCCGACTGACAGGGCCGTCTCGGCGAGCGCGGCGCGCTTGTCAGGGCTCAAGGCCTCGCCGCGCAGGCCGGCATCGAGTGCCGCCGCCTTCTGGGCAGGCTGATGGGTCCGGATAACCTCCATCAAAAACGAGGCGTAATCTCCCTTGAGCGCGGCCATCGCGATCCCCGCCCTGTCGGTGATAGCCTTGCCCGCGTTCGCCGTATACGCGGCGAACAGGTACGGGAACGAGGAAGCGTCCCCCAGCTTGCCGATCGAATGGATTGCGGTGTCGAGCACGGCCATATCGAGCTTCACGCCGCCCTTGTACAACGAAATTTGCGTATCGAGGAAGGCGTTCAGTTCCTTGAGTATGCTCGGGTCGCCTACGGATACCTCTCCGAGGGTCTGGAGAATCGGCACACGGACCATGTCGTCCTTGTAGGCGTTGAACAGGCTCCACAGGTTTGTCGATGCCGGAGAGTACTTGTATTTCCGGATCATGTTGACCGACAGCACGGCCATGTCGCGGAGGACGGAATCGGTCGCGAGCAAAGAGACGTTGCCCAGCACGAACGTTATCGCCGAATCGTACAATGGCCCCATGTTGACGGTATCGTAGGCCGAGGCGTCCTTGAGCAGTTCAAGCTTGGTCCCCAGGCTCGAACGGGCAAAGTTGCGCTTGTAGGTATCGATGAGCGCGGTGGAATCCTGGGCTGCCGGAGCCGCGAACCCGAAAAGCAGTAGGACAACGAGGGGAACGCCGATCTTTCGCATCTTTACCTCTACTTTATCGTCCATCACTTCAATTTATTACACAATAGCGCGACCGTCCAGCTCGCCGGGCGGATTCCCTGATCCTTCGGCGGCGCCCGGTCCTACGTTGTAAACGTGCGCAAGGATCATATTGCGCATCCTTGGGCTCGGCGGCACCGCCTCCACATGGAGCAGCGCCTGCTTCTTCTCCATATCATACTCTGCCGCCCGGACAGTGCCGCTGACGACTATCAAATCGTCATCGATATAGAACTGGGTCTTCACGAGCATGCCGACCTTGGCTTTTCCGCCTATGAGCACGGATACGCCATCCTCTGAAAGGTCCTGGACGACGCACTTGAGTCCTGGAACGCGTTCGGGTTTCTCGTAGGCGCCTTCGAGGCGCTTGAGCAGGTAGAGGTAGGACGGTACCCTGGAACGCACGCGCAGCGACTTGCGTTTCTGCGTCCGCAGGAGCGATTCCGAATGTCCCAGCTGCAGCACGGGGATATCGCGGATCCGCAGGTCTTCGAGCACGTAGGTGTCGAAAACGTACCCGGCATCTTCCTGGCGCCAGAAGTACACCGAGACCCTCGCGCCCCTCCACTGGAAGCCCGCGGGGATATTGGCGCCGACGGGGTACGAGACGACCAGGTAGCGCTCGTTTGAATCGATGACCGTCGACGAGTAGATGCCAACGCTGTCGACAAGGATCCGGATGCGCTGGTTGGATCGTATGAAACGCGAGCTCGTAATGCCCGCCTTGTACTTGGGCTGTTCGAACTCGAGCTTCTTCCTGAAAGCGTACAGCTTTTCCATGAAAGCGAGCACGATCCTGTCCCGGTCTTTGCCTTCGTTCTTGTATTTCCTGCCGAAGGCCTTGATGCAGGTATCGAGTTCCCGTATCGACCACAAGGCGCTCGTCGGATCGCGCACGCCCGCGAGCCTGGCCATGTCCCTGATCTGCGAGGCTTCGGAGAAACTGAATCCCACTTCCTTGCCCCTCGCAAAGTATTCCAGCGGCGAAAATCGTTTGTCGCCCCGCAGGAGCAACGTCACTGTTACCAGGAGGAGGAGCACGACTACGACAAGAAGCACATTCACCATGGCGATTCTCCGTTCGCGCAGTATATACTGGCAGCGTGGCTACAGATACCGGAAGGACGCGCCCCTCCTGGCTCGAACCCATCCTCGTGACGGCGGCGTTCATCGCCCCTGGCCTGGTCCGCACGACCGCGATGCCGACAGACGCGGTCGAATGGCTCGTTTCGGGCGCGGTCCAGTCGTTCTCCCAGTGCGCGCTCCTCCTCGTTATTATCGGCGTTTCGGGACGGCTTCGTGAATACGGTCTGGGGAGGCCTACTCCGGCGGACGCGCCGCGCGCGCTGTCGCTGTTCGCCGTCATCCTGCTCGCCTCGAAAACCGTAAGCTTTGCCTTCTCCCGATGGGGGACGGCGCATGGAGGAGCGGCCGCGACGCTCCCCGCGGCGGATGGCATCCCGGCCGCCGGCCTCGTCGGGCTTTCCGCGCTGTTCTCCGTGGCCGTCGCCTACCGGGAGGAATCGTTCTACAGGGTATACCTTTTGCGTTCGCTCCGGGAACGCGGAGCTGGCACGGCGGCGGCGGTGCTGGTGTCCACGGGACTGTTCGCCGCCGGTCACGCGTACCAAGGCGTGCCGGGTATGGTGTCGGCGCTGCTCGTCGGCCTTGCCGCGGCTGCGGCGGCGGTAATGGGCTGGAGCCTCCACGCGCTGGCTATGGCTCATGCCGCTTACGATTTCGGCGTCCTGTTGGCAGCATTCGGCGTCCTGGGCGCGTCGGGATATTAACAACCCGCCGAAGGCGCTGTATGATGCGCTCATGCAAGCAATAGACAAGTTGAAGTCGGATATGGACGATTGGGCGCGGCAAGTCGGACCGAATCCGGGCAACCGCGATTTCGAGGCGATGCGGCTGGCTTTTTCAAGGGCGGTGCCGAAGGTGCCCGAGGAGACGCTCTCGGCCTTGTTCACGACCTTCCTGTCGCGTTACGGCACATCCGGCGGCGGCACGCCGGCCAAGGCCGTCGAATGGCTCGTCGGCGTCGGGTCGCTGCTCCTTGCCGATTACGACGGCACCCCGTTCTCCAAAGCCGAATGGGAAGAGATACGCGAGCTGGTGACTATCGATTCAGGCGAGATCGACATCGAGACGCTTTCCTACGTTCTGGGCCTGGCGCTCGAGCACGGTGCCCTCTAGCCCCGCCGGCCCGGAGCGCCCCTGGTTCGCCGACGACGCGTTCTGGACCGACTACGCGCCGTTGCTGTTCGGCGGCGATCGATGGGCGGAGGTACCGGCGGTCGTCGACTCGATCCTGGCGCTGAGCGGCGCGGCGCCAGGATCCGCCGTACTCGACATGTGCTGCGGTCCAGGACGCCACGCGCTGGAGTTCGCGGCGAGAGGACACAGCGTCGTCGGGGTCGACATCACCGGCCCATATATCGTGGCGGCGCGGGACAGCGCCCGGGCGATGGAACTTCCTGCCGAATTCATCCAGGCTGACGCGCGGAGATGGAGCCGTCCCGCGGCTTTCGCGCTCGCTGTCAACCTTTTCACAAGTTTCGGATACTTTGAGACCAAGGCCGAGGACAGCCTCATGCTCGAGCGCATCCGCGAGAGCCTCGCGCCCGGCGGCGCGCTCGTCATGGACCTCGTCGGCAAGGAGACGGCGGCGCGGGACTACATCGAAGGCGAGTGGTTCGAGCGCGACGGGCGGCTCATCCTGACCGAGTTCACCGTGGTCGGCGCGTGGGAAGGCTTGCGCAACCGCTGGGTACTCGTCGACGGGGACAGGCGCGTCGACCGTTCCTGGGTGCAGCGCCTGTACGCCGCCACGGAACTGCGGGATTCCCTCGAGGCGGCCGGGTTCGCGTCCGTCGACGTGTTCGGCACCTGGGCCGGCGATCCGTACGGCGCCTCGGCCGAGCGGCTTATAGCCGTGGCAAGGGTTTGATCGGCTTTTTGCCGCCCGGGAACGCATAAAAAGTTTGGACTTGAAGCGTCTTCCACTCGTTTTTTTACGCACAATGACCGATACTTACTAGGAGATCAGTCCCATCGAAATCAAGATCGAATGGAAGAGGCCATGGCCAAGATAGGAATCCGTCTGGCGGACGGCAAATTTTATCCAATTCTCGAAGAAGGCGCGGCCGCCAAGAAGCGCCTCGTAGTAACCACCGTCAAGGATGACCAGCCGAGCGTGCAGATCGACGTGTATCGATCCGAGGAAGGCGAAACCGCCGATACCTACGTCGGCAGCCTCATCATCGAAAACATTCCCCCCAGGACGAGCGGCGAACCGGACATCAGGCTCGACTTGGGCGTAGACGATGACGGCAACCTCAACGCCTTCGCCCGCGAGGAAGTCACAGGCGAGCATCAGGCGCTTTCCATTTCGCTCAAGGCGCTCAGCGAAGAGGAGAAGTACGACATACCGGACTTCGACTTCCAGGGCGACGAGGATCTCGACCTGAGCACCGACGAACTCCCCGATATCGACGCATTCGACACAGAGGTTCCCGAAGCCTCGGAATACGGCGACGAGGAGATGACGTCGGACGATTCCGGTGCCCCAAGCGGCGCGGAAGAAGCGCTTACCCGCCCGGAAAAAAAGAAGCCCTCCGCGATCCTCATCGGAGTGATGGCGGCGATAGGGACGGCGATCATCCTGATCGCGGCCTTCTTCATCTACACCTGCACGGTGGACCGCCAGCCGGAGCCGCCCGTAGCGCCTCCAGCCGTCGTACAGGCCCCCGTTCCAGCCCCCGAGCCGCCCAAAGTCGAGCCCCCGGCTCCTGTTCCGGCTCCCGAGCCAGCGAAGGTCGAGCCGGCAAAACCCGCGGTAGTAAAACCCGTACCGGCCAAGAAAGCACCGGCTAAAAAAACCGGCACCTGGTACAAGATCCGCTGGGGCGATACCCTTTGGGATATTTCCATCGCCTACTACAGGACTCCGTGGCTCTACAAGACGATAGCCAAGGCCAACAAGATAAGGAATCCGGATCTTATAATCTCAGGCACGTGGATATTCATACCGCCGCGCTGAGGACGGTTCCGCGACAATGATGACGGGCGCGAAAGCGTCCGTTTTTTTTGTCGATATCGGGGCGTCTGCGTCGTCGTTCACCCAAATGCGACCCTCGATATCGAAAAAACCGGCTCCGAAAGCCGGGCACTTCGATTTTCACCCTAGCCTGGATATCTCACAGCAGAATCGGGCTTAGCCCAAGGAGCGATCGAAGTCGAGGCGCGGAGCATACTTACAGTATGTGAGCACCAAGACAAGGAGCGACGCCGGGATCAGCCCGATTATGCGGGCCTTGCCGCTTTTATTTAAACGCAATGAGTTACTCTAAACTCTTGGCAAGGTGTGAGATATTCGGGCTAGCCTCTGATACCCCGCTCAGGTACTATACGCCCAGGAGCGCTCATGAGATCCATCGCCACAACCATCTTGATCGCCTCCATAGCGCTTTTCACCCCTTCCTGCGTCGGGTCATCGATCCACGGATTGGAAGCGGCGCAATGGATGGACATCCTGGCGCGCGGCGAACCCCTGCCGATCAAGGCTGGTGACGCCATCGACTTCGAGGCGATAGGTCGGCTCGGCCAAGGCGCGCTCCTGTTTGTCGGCATGGCGGCGCAGGACAGGGGAGACGAAATGCTGGCCGCGACGCTCTTCCGCGAAGCCGCCCGGGTGGAAACGGGACGGTACCGGGAACGGGCCGCGGCCCTTTCGGCTGATGCTCTCGTCAAGTCTGGCGACGGAGCGGGAATGCTCGAGCTGAGCGCCTCCGAAAGCGGGGCGGCGTTGCCGGCGTACCGTCGAGCGTACCTCGAAGCGCTGGGATTGTCGCTGGAGGGGAGCCACGCGAAGGCCGTCGCCGCAATCGAAGCCTTGCGATCGGCCTACCCCGCCGATGCCGCCCGCGACGCGGTCGGCCTGGCTTCCTTGTCGCTGTCCTCGGGTTTCCTTGCCGGACGGGGCCGTTGGACCGACGACTTCGCCTCGCTCGTGGGCATGGAAGGATCGCCCGCCGTATACAAGGCGCTGGCGGACGCCGTGGCGATGATAGCGGCTTCCGGGGAGGATTCCGCCGCGAGCGCGATACGGGCCATAGGTTCCGCAGCCTTCCAGCTTGCCGAGGCCAGAGCCCAGGCGGGCTCGCGCGACTTCGGACCGGCGCTAGTATCCTTCAGGCGCCATGCCCTCGATGTCGAGACGCCGGAACAGGCCGCCGCGCGCATAATGCCGCCAGCCGCCAGCCCCGCCTTGAACGAGGCCAGCTCTGCCCCGAACGCGGCCGGCACGACGGCAAGCGCGTCGAAGCCGCCGTCCCCTTTCGTGCCGTTACACCCTGAAACCATTGCCACCCTGATGCGCAGCCTGTCGCGCCCCGCGGCCTCGGACGCCGCGCGCACCTTCCTCGCGGCCTCGCGCGACGAAGGCGCCGCCTGTTTTTCGTACCTGGTCGACGAAGTCCACGACTGGAGCGTCTACCCGTCGCGGAAATACTTCGAGGCATTCTGGCACGGCAGGTTCCTGCGCGAGGCGGAGCGATGGAAGGCCGCAGAGTCGGCTTTCGGTCTGGCGATCACCGCGGCGGTGACCTCCTCCGAGAGGGACGCCGCCGCCTGGTACCTGGTCGAATGCGCCTGGAAGCGGGCGGCCGCCGACACGACGGAAATCCTTGGAAAGGCCCTGGCAGCGACCCGCAATCCCGGCTACTTCTCCGACCTCATAGAACCATTGTCGCGCGAGGCGCTTGTCGCCAGGGACGGCGCAGCGCTCGCGACCCTCGACGCGACCTTGGCCGGCCGCCTCTCCGCCAGGGACGCCGCACGGATGGCCTACCTCTGCGGCAGGGCCGCCCAGGTCGGCATCATATCCGAACAGGATGTGCGGAAAGCCTTCGGCGTAGAATTTTCAGGCGCAAGCGACTATGCGCAGGCGCGGTTCCGCACCGCCTGGGACCAGCGGGCTGACTCCTGGTACCGTCTGGCCGCCGCCTACCGGCTCGGCGAAGCGCTCGTCGACCCCCTCGAGTCCGATCCCGCCCCGGAGCCCGAGCCGACCGCGGCTCCCGCAGACGAGCCCGCAGACGAGCCCGTAGCCGAACCCGCAGACGAGAAAGCTTCCACGCAGCCGCCCGCCCCCGCAACGATCGGCCCTGATGAATATGCCCTCCAACTCGCGCGTTTTGGCTTGGGCGCGCGCATCAGGACAGAACTAGGAGCCGAATTCAACGCGTTGTCGTGGGATACGGTCCGTTCGGCGGCTTCGACCCTGTCAGTCGGCGGCCGTTACGACCAATCCTACCGGCTTATCGCGACATTGTTCTGGAAGACGGCGTTCAAGCCGACGAGGGTCGATGCCGAGCTGTACTGGCCGCGTCCATACCGGGAAGCGTTCATCGCCGCCTCGGCGGCGACCGGCATCGACGAGTGCCTGCTCTTCGGACTCGCGCGTTCGGAGAGCGCCTTCGACCCCGCGGCCGTCTCCAAGTCAGGCGCGATAGGCCTTACGCAGCTTATGCCCGCGACAGCCGCCGAGATGGCCGGCCGCCTCAAACTGAGCGACTGGTCGCTGACCGACCCCGAAGACAACCTCGCGATAGGCTCGGCCTATTTCGCCCGCATCCTCGACGGCGTCGACAGCCGCATCCTCCCAGCTGTCTTCTCCTACAACGGCGGTCCGACCAGGTTCAAGCGCTGGGAAGCCGAATACGGCTCGCTCCCCCCCGACCTGCTCCTCGAAGCCCTCTCCTACGCCGAAACCCGTCAATACGGCCGCAACGTCGCCACCGCCGCCCTGTCGTACGCCGCCTTGTACGGCGAATTCGACTTGCATGCCTATTTTGCCTGGCTAATTGGAGAAGCTCCCCACCCTTGAATTCGGGAATGGCGACCAAGCGACGCCGGGATCGGCCCGATCTCCCAGCCTGCAACAGCCTCACCG
>CAZKJA010000126.1:1563-9409 GCA_964552925.1 uncultured Treponemataceae bacterium | reverse complement strand
TCCCCGGCGAAAACCAGCTGGGTACAGCCGTGCCCGACGAGCCGATGCTCGCCGAAGGCGAGTGGCACTTCCGCGGTCAGGTACTGGCGCTCGTACTCGCGCCCACCCGCTCGATGGCGCGCAAGGCGGCCGCGCGCGTGAAGGTCGAAGGCAGGGTCGACCTGCCGGCCGTGATCGACCCGCGCGTAGCGTTCGCGAAAGGCGACATCATCCTGTCGCCGCGCACGCAGGCGATGGGCGACACGAAGGCCGCGTTCGCCGAGTGCGACCTCGTCGTCTCCGGCCGCGTCGAATCAGGCGGGCAGGAACACGTGTACCTGGAGACCCAGGGCGCGATCGCGGTGCCCGACGACTCGGGCGGCGTGCGGCTGATGTCGGGAACGCAGAGCCCGTCGGGCGTGCAGGCCATAGTCGCCCGCGTGCTCGGCGTGCCGATGAACCTTGTCGAGGTCGAGACCCGGCGGATGGGCGGCGCGTTCGGCGGCAAGGAAGACCAGGCGAACGGCTGGGCGGCGCTCGCGGCGCTCGGCGCGGTGAAGACCGGCCGCCCGGTCAAGCTGTACCTGAACCGCCGCGACGACATGAGCTGTACAGGCAAGCGCCACCCATACTCCTCCGATTTCAGGATCGGCGTCAAAAAGGACGGGACCATCCTCGCCTTCGAGGCCGACTACTACCAGAACTCGGGCGCCGCGACCGACCTGTCTCCGGCGATCCTTCCGCGCACGCTGTTCCACGCGACAGGCGCCTACCACATCCCCAATGTACGCGTCACCGGGACGATGTGCCGGACAAACCTTGTGCCGTTCACCGCCTTCCGCGGCTTCGGCGGCCCGCAGGGGCTATTCGTCATCGAATGCGCCATAGAGAAAGCGGCGCGCGCGCTAGGCATCGATCCGCTCTATATCCAAAGGAAGAACCTGTTCTCCGAAGGCGATATCACGCACTATGGAATGAAGCTCGACGACGTCCGCGGGCAGGAGACTCTGGAGCTGTGCCTGGCGAAGGCGCAGTACCCGAAGCTGCGTGCCGACATCGCGGCCTTCAATTCCGCGAACAAGGCGTACAAGCGCGGCGCGGCGGTCTTCCCGCTGAGCTTCGGGATAAGCTTCACGAAAATCATGCTTAACCAGGGCGGCGCCCTCGTCCACGTGTACAACGACGGCTCGGTATCGGTGAGCACGGGCGCCACGGAGATGGGACAGGGCGTCGGCAGGAAGATAGCACTCGTCGTCGCGAAGGCGCTCGGCGCTCCGATAGACAAGGTGCGAATCGAAAGCACAAGGACGACGACCGTCGCCAACACGGTCGCCACCGCGGCGAGCACCGGGGCCGACATCAACGCGATGGCCGCTCAGGTAGCCTGCCGTGAAATCCGCGTACGACTCGAACAGCTCGCGGCCGAGGCTCCCGGCCACGACTTCGCCGCGCTGGCGCGCTTGGCCTACGAGCGGAGGATAGACCTGTCCGCGCACGCCTTCTACGCGACGCCGGGGCTCTTCTACGACATGAAGGCCGAGCACGGCACGCCGTTTCTGTACCATGTGTACGGCGCGGCCGTGATCACCGCGACGCTCGACGTGATCCGCGGCAGCTACCGCTTTGACGACGCCTTCATCGTCCACGACATAGCCGAGAGCATCGACCCCGTCGTCGACCTCGGCCAGGTCGAGGGGGCCTTCGCGCAAGGGCTCGGCTGGGCCGCGCTCGAGGAGCTGAAATTCGACGACTCGGGCAGGCTGCTTTCGGATACGCTGTCGACCTACAAGTTGCCCGACACGCATTTCATGCCGCGGATGGACGTCGAGTTCTTCACGCGGCCGAACCCCAAGGTGGTCGCCAATTCCAAGGCTGTCGGCGAACCTCCGCTTATGTACGGTATCGCCGGGTACTTCGCCGTGCTCGACGCGCTCAAGGCGGCCAGACCGGAAGCCCTCGCCTCGGAGGCATTGGAATTCCACGACCTGCCTATGACGCCCGAGAAGGTTATGCGTTTCCTGACCGATCCTGTGTAACGATTAGTTTGTTCATCGCAGCTTGTGTCTGGCAGAATTTGACACCATGGGCAGGAGCATGCGGGATGCGACCCTACTGCGGATGGTGGCATGGAGCACCGAGATGCAAGCTTCGATGAACTAGATAACGATTACGGATGCTTGATACAAGTGATCACGGAGGATACCGGTGAGCAAGATAATGAAGTCGATATCGATGAGCGCCCTTATCGAGCGAATCGTCGGCGAGTGGACCGCGAGGCGCAGCGCCTACGACATCCCCGAGGCGCTGACGAGGCGGGTCCTGGACATCGAGGCGCGTTCCCCGGGATTCACGGTGAATGGACTGCGCATCGGGCTGCCGGTGGGGCCCGCGGCCGGCCCGCACACGCAGATGGCGCCCAACATCGTCGCCGCCTGGCTTGCCGGCGCGCGTGTCTTCGAATTGAAGACCGTCCAGGAGAACGACAGGCTCGACATCGAGAAACCGTGCATCGACGCTCTCGACGAGGGCCACAACGTCGAGTGGTCGACCGAATTGACGCTCGACGAGGCCCGCGCCGAGTACCTGCGCGCGTGGGTGGCGATACACGTTCTCCGTGCCGCCCTGGTCGACGCCGGAGGCGATATGCCGGGCGAGCTGATGTTCAACATGTCGGTCGGCTATACACTCGACGGCATCAAGGGCGAGCGGATGGACGCCTATATCGAAGGCATGAAATCACCCGCGGGTACCCCAATTTGGGAAACGGCCATGCGTGAAGCGGAAGCTGCTGTAAATTCGCCGCTCTTCGCCAAGGCCTTCGGGGCTGCGGGCGCTACCCGCGCCATGGCGGCGATCGACTCGATGCCCGCGAAACCGGTGCACTCGGCGACGATCTCGACTATGCACGGCTGCCCTCCCGCCGAGATAGAGAATATAGGCGCGTACCTCCTCGAGAAAAAGGGCTTCGACACCTACGTCAAGCTCAACCCGACGTTGCTCGGCTACGACGAGGTGCGCGGCATACTCGACGCGACCGGATGGCAACGAATAGTAATAAGGCGGCCGACTTTCGAACACGACCTGCAGTTCGATGCCGCGCTCGGCCTCGTCGCCTCGCTCGGGAGCAAGGCGACAGCGGCCGGGCTACGTTTCGGCGTCAAGCTGTCGAACACGCTCGCCAACGTCAACGACGGCGGCAGGCTTCCAGGCGGCGAGCGCTACATGTCGGGACGACCGCTGTTCCCCATCACCTCGCGCCTCGCGGCGAAACTCGCGTCTGCACTGGGCGACGCGCCGAAAGGAGGCGCGCCGGCGTTCTCGTACTGCGGCGGCGTCAGCGCCATAAACGCCTTCGACTGCATTGCGGCCGGCCTCGGGCCGCTGACCGTCGCCACCGACATACTCAAACCCGGCGGCTACCTGCGCCTCGAGCAGATCGGCCGGGAAGCGGTGAGGGCGCTCTCCGCGGGCGTCCCGTCCGCGCCCGACGCCAAAAAGCTGGCGGATCTCGCCAAGGCCGCCCTCTGTAAAGCAGAATACCGGGGCGACTACAAGCGCGGCGAGGCGAGCATCAAGAGGAGCCTCCCGCTGACCGACTGCTTCGCCGCTCCGTGCGTCGAAGCGTGCCCGGCTGGCCAGAAAGCCCCCGGTTACATGAAGGCCCTCGGCGCGGGGGACGCGAAGCGGGCATTGTCAATTGTCCTCGCCGACAATCCCCTGCCGCATATAACCGGCGTCCTCTGCGACCATACATGCCAGGCCAATTGCGCGCGCGTCGACTACGAAGGCCCTGTAGAGATCAGGGCGATGAAGCTCGCGGTCGCGCGGGCCGCGTCAATCCCCGCGGCCGCCAAGCAGACCATCGGCGGCAAGGGCAAAGCCGCCGTCATCGGCGCTGGCCCGGCCGGGCTCGCCTGCGCCCATTACCTGGCGCTGGCCGGCTATCCGGTCACGGTGTTCGACGAGGCAGCCGATGCCGGCGGCGTCCCCGCCAACGTCATCCCGAGCTTCCGCATCAAACGGGAGGACATCGCCGCGGACGTAGGGCGGATCGAGGCCCTCGGAGCGGAGTTCAGGTTCGGGCATCCAGGGGGCGTCGACATGAAGGCCCTGGCGGGCGAAGGTTTCGTCTCGGTGGTGCTGGCGACCGGCGCTCCCGTCCCGCGCGGGTTGCCTCTCGAAGGTTCGGGGATACGCGTTGTCGACGCGCTCGAGTTCCTCGCGGCAGCACACGCCGGAGCGGGCGGGTTCGACGGCCACAAGGCCATCGTCGTCCCCGGGGGGGGGAACACCGCGATGGACGCCGCCCGCGTCGCCGCCCGGTTGCCGGGCAAGCCCACGGTGAGTATCCTGTACCGCCGCACCCTCGCCGAGATGCCCGCCGACCGCGAAGAATTCGAGGCCGCGCTCGCCGACGGCGCGCAGTTCGCCGAACTGTCCTTGCCCGAGCGAATGACCCCATCGTCTGGACTGGCGCGCCCAGTACTGCGGGTGCGCGAGATGACGCTCGGAGAACCAGACGCTTCGGGCCGCAGGGCTCCGGTACGCTCGGACAGGGTCCGCGACATAGCGTGCGACCTCTTGATAGCGGCCGTGGGCGAGATTCCGGACAGCGCGCTGTTCGCGTCGCTCGGCGCGAGCATCGGCAAGGACGGGCGGCCGGTGGTCGACCCGGACACGATGGAGACGAGCGTGGCCGGGCTCTACGCTGCCGGTGACGCCAGACGTGGGCCGTCGAGCATCATCGCCTCGGAGGCCGACGGCCGCAAGGCCGCGTACGCTATACTCCGCGCCGCAGGCATCGAGCCGGAGGTAGAGAGGTTCGGCCTGAAGGCTCCCGACTTTGACGCGCTGTCGCGCCGGGGCGAAATACTCGAAAGTCTCCCTGCCGACGATCCGGGCTTTGCCAAACGCGAGGTGGAACGCTGCCTCTCGTGCGGCTCCGCCTGCCTCAGGTGCGTCGAGGTCTGCCCCAACCGCGCAAACATCGCCTTACCCGTCACGACAAGCGGCGCTCTGGCTCAGTCGATACAGATACTGCACGTCGACGATCTGTGCAACGAGTGCGGCAACTGCGGCTTCTTCTGCCCATACGACGGCAGACCCTTCGCTGACAAGCCGACGCTGTTCGCCGACGAGGCATCGCTGCGCTCGAGCTGCAACGCGGGTTTCGCGTTCGCCGGCCCGACTACGTCACCAACCCTTGTGATCCGGTCAATACCCGGAGACAAGGACAACGTCTCCACGCTCGCCTTCGCGGCATGGACCAGGGAAGCCTCGGATTCCCCCCTCCTCGCCATGGCGAAGACGGTTCAAGAAGCGCACCGCTATCTGGTCTCTGGAGGAAAGGCATGACAATCATCGAGAACGCAAGGCTCCTGCATTTTTCGCCGGGCTCGGTGACCGGACCGTTGGACATAGCCGTCGACGGGACGAAAATTGCAGAGGTCGGCAAGAACCTGGCCGCCAAGTATCCCAAGGCGGAGAAGTATTCGCCGTCCTGGCCTGGGGCCTACGTCAGCCCCGGGCTCGTGTGCTCTCACAACCACTTCTATTCTGCTCTGGCACGGGGCCTGCAAGTGGCGATCAAGCCGAGCAAGGACTTTGCCCAGCAGCTCGTCAACATGTGGTGGAGGCTGGACCGCGCGCTCGACGAAGGAATAGTCCGCGCGAGCGGTCTGGCAGGGTCGGCCGACGCGGCGATGCTCGGCGTGACATCCGTTGTCGACCACCACGCGAGCCCGGAGTTCATCGACGGCGCTCTCGACGTGCTCCGCGAAGGCTTCGACACCGTGGGCCTGCGCGGCGTGCTCTGCTACGAGACCACCGACCGCAACGGACGCGAAGGCGCCCTCGCCGGCGTGCGCGAGAACGAGCGCTTCGCCAGGCGCGTCGACTCCGAGCGCATCGCCGGGCGCGAGGTAGTCGTAGAGTCGGCGATAGGCGCGCACGCGCCGTTCACCGTCAACGACGAGACCCTGTCGGCGCTCGCTTCCGCCTGCTCGTCCACCGGTCGCGGCCTCCACATCCACGTCGCCGAGGACAAGTTCGACGCGGTCGACTCGCGCTACCGCTTCGGCAAGGACATCTGCGTTCGGCTCGACGACGCCGGCCTCCTGGGGCCGAAGACGGTTCTCGGGCACGGCCTCTTCCTGTCCAGCTCCGAGGTCGAGCTTGTCAACGACCGCGACTCGTTCATAGCCCACAACGCCCGCTCGAACATGAACAACATCGTAGGCTATAATGACAAGATCGGGTTATACAAAAATCCGGTGCTGGGAACCGACGGCATAGGCTCCGATATGCTCGAGGAGGCCAACTTCGCCTTCTTCAAGCACCGCGACTCAGGCGGATCGATGTGGATGGACGCATTCCTCGCGATGCTGCAGAATGGCAACCGGCTGCTCGAGCGTTACTTCCCCGGCAAGCGCTTCGGGCGGCTCGAGGCTGGCTACGAGGCGGACTTGTGTTTCTGGGATTACGACCCGCCGACCCCGCTCGAGGACGGAAACGTAGCGGGGCACGCGGCCTTCGGCATGGGCTCGCGGATGGTCGTCTCGACCATGGTAGCGGGCAGGTTCATTGTGAAGGACAGAAAAGCGCTCTTCGACGCAGGGGCCATTGCGGCCACAGGCAGATCGGAGACGCGCAGGTTATGGAAGCGGATGGAGGAAAGGGCATGAGCATGAAGAACGGCAAGGAAATCAAGGCGAAGGCCGAATCGTACAAGGATTGGACGGCGAAAAACCTCTCGAGCATCATCAAGGTGCCGGCGATGAGCAACGACGAGAAGAACCGCATACTGTTCTTGAAGGACATGTGCGAGAAGGCCGGCTTCGACGAGGTCCGCATCGACGGGCTCGGCAACCTGCTGGCGCGCATCGGCAAAGGCCCGAAGAAACTTGTCATAGACGCGCACATCGACACCGTCGGCATCGGCGACCGCTCGCAATGGAAGAAAGACCCGTTCTCGGGCGACATAGAGAACGGCTTGATCCACGGGCGCGGCACGAGCGACCAGACCGGCGGCGCCGCCTCGATGATCACAGCGGGCAGGATACTCAAGGAACTCAACTACTCTGGCGAGTACAGTGTCTGGTTCTCGTTTACGATCATAGAGGAAGACTGCGACGGAATGTGCTGGAAATACCTCATCGATGAAGAAAAATTCATGCCGGACTTCTTCGTGTCCACCGAACCAACATCGCTCAGGCTGTACCGCGGGCACCGCGGCCGCATGGAGATGGAAGTGCATCTCAAAGGCGTGTCATGCCACGGCTCAGCCCCCGAGCGCGGAGTGTCGGCCGCGTACAAGGCGGCGCGCGCCGCTCTGGCTATGGAAGCGCTCAACGCGGCCCTCAAGCCGGACGACGACGGCTTCCTGGGCAAGGGCACGGTGGTAGTCTCGAAGATAGACGTGCACGGCCCCTCGCAGTGCGCGGTTCCAGACCAGGCGATGCTCTACCTCGACAGGCGCCTGACCTGGGGCGAAGACAAAGACATGGCGATACAGCAGGTCAAGGAAGCCGTGTTGGCCGCCGGAGTCGACTCCGTTGAAGTCGTGATGCCCGAGTACAACATCACCAGCTGGACCGGCAAGAAGTACGGCCAGGAACTCTACTTCCCCACCTGGAAGTTTCCGGCGGACCATCCCTTCGTCAAGGCGGGCGTCGCGGCGCATGAGGCGGTGTTCGAGAAGGCGCCCGTGGTAGACAAGTGGACCTTCTCGACAAACGGCGTGGCGACAGCGGGAAGACACGGCATCCCGTGTATAGGCTTCGGCCCCGGCGACGAGAACCAGGCGCACGCTCCCAACGAGATCACCCGCGTCGACGACCTCTGGAAAGCCGCCGCCTTCTACGCCGCC
>CAZKJA010000126.1:0-1463 GCA_964552925.1 uncultured Treponemataceae bacterium | reverse complement strand
CCAAGGAGTAATCGGTGAAATGGTTCTATAAGTGCCCCGTTTGCGGGGCAGAGTACGCGATCGAGCCGGGACGCTACCTGTGCGACGCGTGCGCCGCGAAACAGAAACCCGACAGACCGCTCGAGGGGGTCCTCGAGTGCGCGTGGGAAGGCGACTTCAACGGCGGCCCTGACGATATACCGTTGCCCGTCGACGCGAAGTATCTACCGCCGTTGCCCGTGGGAAACACGCCGCTGTGGGAACCGCACCGACTACGCGCTGACACGGGCTACCCGAGGCTGTTCCTCAAGGACGACACCTGCGAGCCGACCGGTTCGTTCAAGGACCGCGCAAGCTACCTCGTCGCCGGTTTCGCCATACAGCACGGTATCTCGGAGATAGCGCTGGCGAGTACGGGCAACGCGGCGTCGAGCATGTCGGGTGTAGGCGCCGCGGCGGGCCTCAAGATCACGGTGTTCCTCCCGAAAAAGGCGCCGGTTGCCAAGCGCGTGCAGGTCCTCCAGTACGGCGCCCAGCTCAGGGAAGTCGACGGGACCTACGACGTCGCCTTCGATCAGTCGCTCGCGTACAGCAAGGCGAGCGGCGTGCTGTCGCGCAACACCGCGTACAACCCGCTGACAATAGAAGGCAAGAAGACAGTAAGCTTCGAGATGGTGCGCGACCTCGCTCGGGCCAGGCAAAACGAAGCGAAGCGCGCCGGCCACCTTGCCGAGCTCGCGAAGAAGGACTTCGTCGCGCCAGACCACGTGTTCGTGCCGGTCGGCGATGGCGTCATCCTGGCGGGCGTCTACAAGGGCTTCGAGGATCTGGTCAGGCTCGGCCGCATCCAGAAAGTGCCTACCATCTGGGCCTGCCAGGCAACGGGATCAAGCGCGATTGCGCGGGCACTGGAATCCGGTGGATTCGGGGAACCGGTCCCGAGCGTCACGATAGCCGATTCGATCTCGGTCGACGTGCCGCGCAACGGGACGCACGCGCTCTCCAAGATGCGGAAATACAACGGGAAGGCCGTCACGGTTTCAGACGCCCAGATTCTCGACGCGCAGAAGGAACTCGCCGCCAAGGCGGGCCTATTCGCCGAGCCGAGCTCGAGCGCCGCGTGGGCGGGCTTCCAGAAGGCCAAAGCCGCCATCCGCGTCGACGAGACAGTCGTAGTGATGCTCACCGGCTCCGGCCTCAAGGATGTTGCCGGCGCCATGAAAGGCCTGGGCTTGTAACACGAATTTTGCACAGAGAAGATGAGGAATACAAGAGTGGGTTTGGATGTAGAAAATTTTGCACAGAGACACAGAGAAGATGAGGAATATGATAGAAGGTTTGTGAGTAGAAAATTTTGCACAGAGACACAGAGAAGATGAGAAATAGAAGAGAGAGAGTGAGAGAGAGAGAGAGAGAGAGGAGAATAGTAAAGTGAGCGAAGAAAGAAAACTTCATTTTGGAATTTCCAATCCTTCATTTTTTAA
>CAZKJA010000125.1:0-9454 GCA_964552925.1 uncultured Treponemataceae bacterium | reverse complement strand
CCCTCGACGCTATGATAAAGGACTTCAACGCGGAGATACTCAGGTGATCTTGCTCAAGGACTGCTTCAGGGTGGTCCGTCCGCGGTACGGGGCTGGCGCCAACGCTGGCTCATCCGCGGATGATCTGTCGGGCGTCGATATCCTTATCGACGGCAAACGGATCGCGAAAATAGGCAATGGCCTCAAAGCGCCCGAAGGATGCCAAGTGATCGACGCGAGTAGACACGTCGTCATGCCAGGCCTCGTAAACACGCACCACCACTTCTACCAGACGCTCACGCGCAACGTGCCGGCTGTGCAGGACGCGAAGCTTTTCGACTGGCTGGTCTACCTGTACGAGGTCTGGAAGGGCATCGACGAGGAAGCGGTGTACTGGTCGAGCATGCTCGCGATGGCCGAGCTGGCCAAGACGGGCTGCAGCTTAAGCACCGACCACCACTACCTGTACCCGCGCAGCTTCACGGGTGACCTGCCCGGTATCCAGTTCAAGGCGGCCGCCGAAATCGGCCTCCGCTTCGCCCCCACGCGCGGCTCGATGTCCCGCTCGAAGAAGGACGGTGGCCTGCCGCCCGACAGCGTAGTCCAGGACGAGGACGAGATCCTCGCGCAGAGCGAGGAGGCGTTGCGGAAGTACCACGACGCCTCGCCCGACTCGATGAACCGCGTCGCGCTGGCGCCGTGCTCGCCGTTCTCGGTGTCCGAGCGCTCGATGCGGGACGCGGCGGACCTGGCGCGCAAGTACGGCGCCCGCCTGCACACGCACCTTGCCGAGACCGCGGACGAGGACGACTTCTGCGTCAAGACGCTCGGCCGGCGCCCTCTGCGGGTGATGGAAGACTGCGGCTTCACAGGCAAGGACGTCTGGTACGCCCACGGCATCCACTTCGACGACGCCGAGCTCGGCGTACTCGCCGCGACCGGCACCGGGGTGGCGCACTGCCCCTCGTCGAACATGCGGCTCGGCTCGGGGATCTGCCGCGTACGCGAGATGCTCGATCGGGGCGTCAACGTCGGCTTGGCGGTGGACGGCTCGGCATCGAACGACTCGTCGGATATGCTCGGCGAGGCGCGGCAGGCGCTCCTCTTGCAGCGTGTGCGCTACGGCTCAGCCGGGATAAACGCCCGCGAGGTGCTCGGCATCGCGACCTCGGGCGGCGCGCGCATGCTTGGTTTCGACGACGCGGGCACTATCGAGGTCGGTGCGCTCGCGGACATCGCGATGTTCGACGTGATGAAGCTCGAGTACGCTGGCGCGCTGTCCGACCCGGTGGCCGCGCTGTTGTTCTGCGGGTACGACCACGGGGTCGACCACCTTATAGTCAACGGCAAGATTGTCGTCGAGGACGGGCGCCTGACCGGGGCGAACGAGGAGAGCATACGCGACGGGGCCAACCGTTGCGCGAAGAGGCTCCTTGAAAAAGCCGGCATCAAGGCCGGATGGTAATTATGATCGAGCGCGCACGAAGAGCGGCAAGAGGAAAAAAGGGGTTGACGTCGACCCGATCTCGTTCGCGTGTCCAAGTTTCTGCGGCGCGGTAATGCACGAAGGCAACATAGTTTCCCTGCGGGGAGTGATCGAACAATTTGGGAGGAATTCGATGAGCGAGAAAGAAATCAGCGCGAGCATAAAGCAACTGTCGACGAAGAAGATCGACATGTACCACAAAGACTTCCTTTTGACCTGGGAGAAGAGCCGCGACGAACTCGAGGCCACTTTCATTGTCGCCGACATCCTGCGCGATATGCGCAAGGCGAACATCAGCCCCAGGATATGGGACTCGGGCATAGCGGTCTCCAACTTCCGCGATAACTCGACGCGTACGCGATTTTCGTACGCGAGCGCCGCCGACCTCCTCGGGCTGTACGTCCAGGACCTCGACGAGGGCAAGAGCCAGATAGCCCACGGCGAGACGGTCCGCGAAACAGCGAACATGATAAGCTTCCTGTCCGAGGCCATCGGCATCCGCGACGACATGTACCTGGGCGAGGGCGACAAGTACCAGCGCGAGGTCGCTCGCTCGCTCGACGACGGGCTCGCCGCCGGCGTCCTCCCCGACAGGCCGACCATAGTCAACCTGCAGAGCGACATCGACCACCCCACGCAGGCGATGGCCGACATCCTCCACCTGGCCCACCACTTCGGCGGCCTCGAACAGCTCAAGGGCAAGAAGATAGCGATGACCTGGGCGTATTCGCCCTCGTACGGCAAGCCGCTTTCGGTGCCGCAGGGCGTTATCGGGCTGGCCAGCCGCTTCGGCATGGACGTCACCCTCGCCCACCCCGAGGGCTACGACCTGATAGCTGATGTAGTAAAGATATCGAAGAAGCAGGCGAAGGAATCGGGCGGCTCGTTCAGGCATGTCAACTCGATGGACGAAGCGTTCAAAGGCGCCGATATAGTCTACCCGAAGAGCTGGGCCCCGTACGACGTGATGCAGAGGCGCGTGCCCCTCCTCCATTCAGGCGACCAGGCGGGACTCAAGGACCTCGAGAAGACATGCCTGGCGAACAACGCGCGCTTCACCGACTGGGAGTGCACCGAGGCGAAGATGAAGCTGACAGCGGGCGGCAAGGCCTTGTACATGCATTGCCTGCCGGCCGACATCTCCGGCGTCTCGTGCAAGGCCGGCGAGGTCGCCGCGAGCGTATTCGAACGCTACCGCGACGACACCTACCGCGAGGCGAGCTACAAGCCGTACATAATCGCCGCGATGATACTCCTGGGCAAGCGCAAGGACCCGGTGGCGACGCTCAAGGCGCTGCTCGAGAGGAAGACCGCGAGACAGATTCTCTAGTCCCGTCTGACATGGGCGCCCCGACAACCGCTCCGCTCCCGTGGAGCGGTTGTCGTCGGGCTCTCCGCTCCAATCCCTTCGAGTATTTCCGCTTGACCCATTTATAAGGCGGCGCTGGTTCGCATATTTTAACTGGTTTTAACAATCAGAAGCGTGCCATGCCCATCAGTCGGCTTCATTGGTTTTTCATGGATTGAAGAAACTGATACAGACAGGAGATCCGGTTTTCCAGTTATTGATCATTTCCAGATGTCCGTCCGGTTCTATCCTGAATACGGTGATCCAATCACTGTCCTGGTTTCCCACCAAAAGATGTGAGCCGAAAGGATCTATGGCGAAATTTCTCGGAGTCCGGCCCCCGCAGGAAAGCCTTTCCAGGAAGGACAAATCCCCGTTCTTCTCCACCCTGAAACAGACGATGCTGTCATGGCCTCGGTTTGTCGCATAAAGCTTTGTTCCATCAGGCGTCAGATGTAGATCTGAACAGATATTGTTATCCCTGAAGTCGTCGGGAAGCGTGTTAACTGCCTGTTGAAACTTCAGTTGACCTTTGTCACTGCCATAATGCATAACCTGTGAACTGATTTCATCAATGAGATAAAAATGCCTGCCATCATGGCTAAATTCGCCGTAACGCGGTCCGCTGCCGGCGGGAACGGAAATCGTCATCGTATCATTCACAGAAAGACTGTCTTTCAAGTAGTCATAGACAACGACACGATCAATGCCCAGATCCGGTACATACAGTAGCTGATGGTCCCGGTTGAATATGCAGCTATGGGCATGCGGACCTCTTTGTCTTACCGGATGTACGCTGCTGCCGGTATGCTGAATAATTTTCCTGCCATGACCGGCGACATTTCCTTTTTCATCCAACGGAAACGTGGTGACTGATCCGCTGGCAAAATTGGCAATGGCAACAAACCTTTTATTCGGAGCAATGGCGATATGACAAGGATCCTTTCCTCCGGCATTCCACGTTCCGTCGATAGACATTGAAAAATCCCCGGTATAAGACAGCTGTGTCAAACCGCCTCCCTCTTCTCCGAGGTATTCCTTCATTTCATTGACCGCATATATCTTTTGTTTTGCCTCGTCGATGCAGAGAAATGATGGATTCCTCACAGGTATTTCGCCAATAATTTCTATTCTTCCCTCTTCCAGCGAGCACAGGGAGATGCCCTTTCCCTTTCCCTGAAAAGTTTCTCCGGTTCCGAACAGAATCTTTTCGGTATAAGAACCCAATGCAAAGTGCTGTTTCAATTGCCTACCCTCTTTCAGTCTGCCGATTCAGTTTATCAATGATTTTTACAGCGTCGATTATGAATTGATGATGGCTTCCATTGCCATGAATGCGCTTTCGGCGATCCGCTTCAGTCCGTTTTCTTCCCGCTGCCGGATGCAGGCACATGCCTTTTCAAAACCGGCCTTGACATGGTCTTCATCCACACCCACCAGAACGGTCCGGTTGCCGGCAAGAGAACTCATGGCACCTATGCCGCTGCCCATCATGCCGCTACCAACCACCATTGAACAGTCTCTCATATTCGCGTCGCCGTAATCATTGAAGGTCACCGCCTGTAGTCGACAGCATACGTATCCGCAACAAGCTGTTTGCGCTGGCAACAGGGCGAATCAATGCTGAACCGTCAGAACAGATACGCTACCGCTACCGCAGCTTTCAAGATAGTCACTACCATGGAAAAGCTGCCGGCAGACTCGATCTCCCTTGTGGAAATGAAAAGGGGATACAGTAGACCCGACAAGATCATGTGATCACCGAGCCGGTGGTTGTATCCAAGCCTAAGCCCGATATCGATGTATTGTACATAGCTGATATCTCCCAGGTATGATCCTGCGTCAACGCCAACAGAAATTGCCGAAAGATCACCGCCGATGTGGAACAAGTATGCCAGATGCCCCCCATACAGCAGATCTCCCACTGCGTCTCCGCTATCATCATACAGACGGACCATAGCCTTCAAACCCACTTCAAAAGTACGCGAATGGAACAGAAAACCGGCAAATGAGTCACTGGAAATCTGTATTCCAAACTGTGCTCCGTTGTCTTTCTCATCCGCATGAAGTGCTGTGCCGATAGATGCAAGAAGGGTAAAAACAAGAACAAGCACGAACATGTTTTTCATGACGACTCCTTGTATCCACAGGATCTGCTCCACAGGGTGGCGGCCCGGGTAACTTGAGCTTCCATCTTCTCATTCAGTATCGAATTTGGCAAGGAAAGAAAAGAAATGTACAAATTCGCTTCCCTGCGGCATATCGCCGCGCCGGCGGGAACTATAGCCTTACAAGAAGCTGTGCGCCAAAAACATTGGAGCTCTCATAATCGTTATCTTCGGGGAAACGAATCGCCGCGTAGGCCCGAAGCCTGGCGATGGCGAACAGGTCGACCATTACGGCGACTCCCGCTTCGGTCACCCCCATAGCCTGGAAAAGCGGGTTGGTATACGTGCCTCCTTCGTTAAGGGAGGACTTTGAATACGTCAGCTCGATACCAATGGCTGGTAGCGGAAAGTAACTAGCCTTGATGGCGATTCCGCTTACGTAATTTTCCTCGTCGTCCCGAAGCAGCAAGAATGACGGCTCGAGGTACAACCATTGCCCGCTTGCCGGCTCGACGGCGTACCGGGCTTCGGCGGAATACATCGCGATATCCCAGGCGAGGTAGTTATAGATGCTGGTCAACGGATCTACCTTGTAGAACAGATCGGGCTGGAGGTAACCCATACCAGCCGAGACCTCCAAATTCGGAAGCAGGTAATACCCCGCGAGCAAACCCATGGTGTGGTAATGGAGCACGGCGGCAGTATTGTCCTCCGCATATTTCCACCTGATCCTTTTTTCCGTCAGCGGAACGCTCAGGGTAATCGGCAAGACATCCAACACCCATCGGATGTTGACGTCGTACCCGACAGTGGTATTTTCCATATCCGACGAGCCGTCGGGGTTCCTCTGTTTCAAGCCGGCGAAAATCTGGAACCGCGTCTTGACCGAACCTATCCCGTCCAGGAAACCCGCGACCTCGGCGGGCCGGCCGTCGAGCTCGACGCGACTGAAGTTGAAATTGAAAATCGGCGCGAAATCGAGTTCCGCCGAATACGTGTCCGCGTTCACTTCCAGCTGGACGCCTCCCTCGATGCTCAAGCTCTCCGGCGTCGATAGCAACGCAGGATCGAAGGCGAAAACGGGAACCGTGATGAAAAGCGTCAAGGACTTCAATAACGATGCTCTCATTTGCGAACCTCTTTTCCGGGCTATTCGGGAGGTGCCGGCAAGCTCGGCTACCAGCCAAGCGTAGTATACCGCCTAGACACCGAGAATTCGCCACCCACTATACCATTCCGTGAAAAAAATGACTTGAAGAGCTTCCGATAATTTAGAAATACCTGTCGCCCGCCTCCATGACGGCGTCGTACATGGCGCGCACGTTCTCGACCGGCGTATTGGACTGGAGGTTGTGGCAGGACGCGACTATGTATCCGCCGTCCTTACCCAGAATGCGCATGCAGTCGTTGGTTTCCTTCCGGACGTCCTCGGGCGTTCCGAAGGGGAGTACCTTCTGGTTTTCAACCGCCCCGTGGAAGACCACCTTCTTGCCGTACAGCGCTTTGAGGCGCTCCCGTTCCATACCCGGGCAGACATGCTGGATGGGATTGAGGATATCGATCCCCATGGAAACCAGGCGGTCGACGATCTCGGGCGCCGAGCCGTCGGTATGGTAAAAGACCTTCTTCCCGCGGCTGTGGACCAGATCGATGATGCGTTCCGCCCGCGGGCCTATGAGCTCGTCGTACACCTCGGTGGAGAAGAGCTGCCGATCCTGCATGCCCATATCGTCCGAGAAGTAGACCAAGTCGATGCGGTCCCCGGCGGCGTCGAGGGATCGGCCGATGTACTCGAGCTGGATCGCAGTGATGCGTTCAAGCGCCCATGAGGCGAGTTCCTTCTCCACGTACAGGTCCGCCAGCGCGTTTTCGAAGGAGCGCATCGCGGTATAGATCTCGAAGATGCTTATGAAGTCGAGCATGAGGGGTCGATCGGGTTCCGCCTCCGCCTTCCGCGCCAGCGCGGCGTAGTCGAACCGCGCGGGGTCGGGCCAAGTGAAGCGCTCGTACTCGGCCACCGTTCCCAAGCTCGAAAGCGGAGCGAGCGCAGCCTCCATGTACGAGCCGTTTCCGTACGCCTGCTCACGGTATTCCACTCCCCACGCGTCGCGGCGCGCGAAGCCCTCGGACGGGGCCGGCCCCGCCGCATACGGGGCGTTGACCCATACGATCTTGTCCACGCCCATGCGCTCGTACATATCCCGCTCGTCTGTAGCGCCGATGCCGCGTATGAGCGCGCTTACAGTTTCCTTGGTCGCCCACATGTCGCAGGCCAGCCGATCGCAACGTTCGCGCGCCATCGCCTTGTTGATACGTTCATATGATGTCATCGTGCAGCACCCGCCTTGCATGCATGATGGCGCATAGTAGCCCAGGATTGCAACCAAGGCTTCAAGTCATTCGGTGAATACCCTTAAAAAGGCATCAGGGAGCCGGCTCCAGCACTGAAACACTGTCCGCGGATATGTCAATTGTCGGGGCGAACAGTCGCCCATTGACCACGGTGCTTGCTCCGAGGGTGATCGCCGCATTTGAAAGCACTATTCCCTGAAGCTGCGCGCTCGCGCCGAGACCTACCGCCCCGACGGTCTGCCAGAAGACGTTCTTGGGCAGTGCTCCATTGGGCAGCACCACCTGGACCGCGGCCGCCATAGTCAGTCCCCCGCCTATCTGGAATATATATATACCATCGGGTCCGCCGTCCAGTATCAGATTGGTGGTTATAGAGGCCGCGGATGCGCAGTGGTACAGCCCCGGTGCCAGCGTACGACCGCCGAGTTCTCCGCTGACCAAATCCGTCCAGCCTACTCGACCTGCCGCATCCGCGTACGCCGCGTTCATGTCAGCGATGGCGGTGGTCAGGTACAAAGGAGTCGGATCCGTGTAATTGTTTGCGTACATGTTTCCAGTGATTGTCGCCGAGGCCGCTCTCGAGAACGTTCCCGATACATCCAGTATCTGGTCGAAACCTACGAAGCTCGTGTCCAAGGCATTCAAGCCAATATCACCGGTGATGGTCTCGGAAGCGCCAACGGTGACGCCGGTAGTGGCGAGCATGACGAAATCTCCGGTGCTTTCAAGCATCACGGGACGCAGGCCTGCCGTGATAAACGTCCAGGAATATTCTGCGGCGAGCGGGTTGCCGGAAGTATCTTCCAGCGCAGTCGAAATCCTTGCCGTATATTCGCTGCCGGCGATGAGAGCCGAATCGGGGTTGAAGGTCGCGGTCAGGCCATCCAGGCTCACTGCACCGGCGACGGCGACATGCACCGCGTCGGTGGTATCCTCCAGGGTAAAGGCGTAGGCCGGTCCGGTCACCGTGGCGGGGTCGACAGCCTCGCTGAACGTAGCGGTCAGATTGACCGTGGTTGCGACCTCTGTAGCCGCATTCGTCGGGAAAACGCCGGTAACGGTAGGAGCGGTGGTATCAGGCGCCACGGCAGTCATGAAGGTCCAGCTCGTCACTAAAAGCTGAGCATTGCCGGCAAGATCCTTAACCCCGGTCGTTATCGATGCTGTATATTCCGTGTCGTACGCGAGGTTGGCGTCCGGATCGAACGTTGCCGTCGCGCCGACGCACGCCACTGCCCCGCTTGCCGCTCCAGCTCCGCTGGAGAGGGTAAAGGTCGCCGAATTGAAAGTCGAAGGATCCATCGCCTCGCTGAAAGTCGCGGTCACGGCTGCGGCGACAGCGACTCCGACGGCTGAATCGGAAGGAACAGTTGAAATGACCGAAGGTGGGGTCGAGTCGGCTTCGGCTCCGGTCGTAAAACTCCAAATCTTATCAGCTACCATCGCGTTGCCATCCAAGTCCCGTACCGCCGTTGTAATCGTTGCGGTAAACGAGGTATCGAATGCAAGGTCGATCGACGGCATGAAGATAGCCGCGATGCCTATGCATTCGACCGTGCCGGACACCTGGTTGCCTCCCGAGAAAAGAGTAAAGCTCGTCGGACCGATAGTGAGTGGATCCATTATCGCGCTGAAGGTAGCGGATATCCCGCTGTTGACCGCTACTCCGATTGCATCATTGACTGGGATAGTCAAGATAACAGTGACATCTTCCCCGGGCGGATCCGGGTTGATGCCCGGAGACGGACAAGCCGTGAGGATCAAAGCCACGGACACGACGAGCGCGAAACGCGAAAGCACACGACTGGTTGTACTCATTTGATGGACTCCCTTTGGAGGTGAGAACTCCATGCTATAAGATACTGAGCAAGGCTCCGGTTATTCTGTCGGCGATCCTCTCCAGGCGATGTGGGGATTCAAGGTAAACGGCTGTAAGTTTCCGGCGTCGTGCGCCGTATCGCTCAAGTAATGAATTTATCTTTTATTTCCGAGTATACGTACACCGTATCCATGATAACTTTCTTGAGTTTCCTGAGCTGCCTGATCATTGTGATATTGAGAGGCACTCCGCTGGGCAGGAGCGTCGCTCCGTTTGTCAGCTGCAGATCCTTGCTCAAGACCATGCCGGGGAGCAGGTGGTCGATTTCGACTTTGCTCGATTCCGCGCCGCTCAGGTCATCA
>CAZKJA010000124.1:0-9476 GCA_964552925.1 uncultured Treponemataceae bacterium | reverse complement strand
TACGCCTGCGCGATCACTGGCGCTTTCGGGGAGGCGCAAGGTTCGACGAACTACCA
Source organism: uncultured Treponemataceae bacterium (assembly GCA_964552925.1). Classification (GTDB taxonomy): domain Bacteria; phylum Spirochaetota; class Spirochaetia; order Treponematales; family UBA12059; genus SZUA-370. The sequence goes on along the minus strand of CAZKJA010000124.1, from coordinate 9,420 downwards.
AAACCTTCGCAGGGCATTGTATGATATATAGGCTTATGTACTGTCAAGGAGCGCGAGTGAACGATGCTTTCATCCATATCGGCGAGCCTCGGATAGTGTACGAACGGGGTGGTATAATCGTCGCGGCCAAGCCGGCGGGAATGCACTGCGCTCCCGGAGGTGAGAGTGGCACGCTTTGTTCATGGCTGTTCTCGTCGCGGCCGGAGATCGCCCGCGTCGCCGGCCATGCCGCGGACGAGGGCGGGCTCCTCCATCGCCTCGATTCCGCGACATCGGGCTTGGTCGCCTTCGCCTCCGACAACGCTTCGTTTGAGGCGATGGCCCGCGCCGCCTCGGCAGGCGGGTTCCGGAAGACGTACAGGGCTCTCGGCGTGCCTGGCATGGGAGGACTCCTTGGCTCGCGGCCCTTGTCGGCCTCGCCGGACAACGTCGATATCCGCATATGGGAAGCGGCGCTACGGACCGGCAAGACCGGGGTGCTGGCGGCGATGCTTGCCGACACCAGGGTGTCCTCGAGGTTCAGGCCGTATGGACCGAAAAGCTCGAGGGTTGCCTGTGCGGTTCCCGATGATGCGCCTGCCGGCCGGAATGGCGGAAAGGCGTGGACCAAGGCGGTGTATACGAGCGATTTTGGTCCCGCGAGGAGCCATGGGGACTGTGTCTTTGTCGAGGTTGTGCTGACGCGCGGATTCAGGCACCAGATACGGGCGCAGATGGCCTGGATCGGACTCGCCCTCAAAGGCGATTGTGTGTACGGCGATTCGGATGAAGGCGGGATACTGCACCTCCAGGCCTCAAGGCTGGAGTTCGACCTGCCGCGAGGCGAACCGTCCGTTGTCATCGACCTCGACGCTTGCCAATAGCGCCTTGGCCTTGTACGATTACAATTATGGGAAACGCCACGACATTTGAGGCCCTCGCCCTCGAGCTTAGCCCGTCGGAGAGATCTGAACTGCTCGATAGGCTGCAGAGCGGTTTCTCGGTTTCGACCGAACCGCTGTATGAACATCCCGCGACAGCCGAGCGCCATATCGACTACAAGGTGGCGTATCGGGATCTCGGGTTCATCACACGCCTCATCATAAGCGTACGATCATTGTTGGGGCGGGGCAGCAAGGAAGAGTTGGTAAAAGAGCGCTTCATAAACGTCATAGTAAAGCGCATCGAAACGCTGGCTCCCGGATTGATGGATTCCCGACGCAGGGTCCTCAACGAGGCGTTCTACCGCGAACTGAGTTCCCTCCGGGGCGTGGCAAGGTATTTTTATGACATCCTGGACAGGACCCTTGAAAAAAACAGGACTTCATTCTACGCCTTTTTCGCGTCGCTCGAGCTTGACGAAGTCCACAATGAGCTCTCGCTCGAGACCGACCCGTATATTTACGCCGAGCGCAATTCCCTGGCGACCGATTCGGATGTCCGTATAGGGATAACGCAGGCGATGGAATCGGCGATTACCCGCATCGGCGAGGACCAGCGGCGGAACCTGTACAAGGATGTCAAGAACCTCCATGTCCTCAAACGGCTGTCCGGCTTCCTCTTCGACAGGTTCCTGGGAGCATTCCAGACAAACCAGTCCGGTTTCAAGGAAATTTCGATGTACGCCGCCATCGACCAATTGGCCGAACTGGCTTCGATACTGTCCTCAATGGACCAGCCACCCTCGAAAAAATTGATGGAGTCGATAATAGGCTTCGCGCTCAACGACGAAATCGGGCGGGAAGGTTTCAATCTCGAGGAGGCGGTAGGCAGGGAACTGGCGAGCGCCGAGAAAGCGTTGGCCGTGATCCGCGATTTCAACGCCCGTGTCCCCCTTGATGATATCCTGAAGGTCGCGAACGACGATCCCAACTGGCAGTGCGCCTCAACCGGCGGCGGCGAAGACTGGTTCACGATCTTCAAGGCGTATTGGAAGGACAGGGTCGACAAGCGCTTCCAACGCTTTTCCGCCGAACGGAGGATAGCCCTCCTGGAATCGGAGATCCAGGAACTCGTTGGAAAGGAGACTCCCACCTGGTTCAGCAACCTGTCGGAAACGGGCAACGACTCGATTCCTCCGGTTAGATTCGCGCGGGCTCTCCGGTTCCTGGAGTCGTTCTACCACCAGACCTTCCTGAGCGACATCAACAAATCGCTGAAGACCATCCTGCTCGACGGCGAATTCTACAAACGCGACAACCGGATGGATTTCACCGACGCGTACAACGAGATCCTCCAGACCGGCGACGCGCTTAAAAAGCTCGACGCCCGGCTGGCGCCCAATGGCGAACTGGGTTACGCCTACGTGCAGGCTCGGGGCGAGATGTCCTCTACGCAAATAAAACGGCGGAAGGTCGAATCGTCGATCAAGGCCGCGGATACCGAGGCGGAATCCATCCTTGCCCATATCGGCGACGCGATGGGCAGGTTGACGGAGATACTCAAGGCTATACTCTCGCGAGAGGCGCGGGGACGGTACGACTCCCTTTCCAACCTATCGAGCATCGAAGGCAGGGCGAACAAGGATTTTCAGAAGAACCTGGAAACCTCCAGGGACAAGCTGGAAAAAGCCAGATACCTGCTCGGGGAGTTGACTCGTTCGGCCGTCAGCTCCATCGAACTCGGATGAGGGACGCCATGCAGGATACCGCGCCCGCATCGGTGCGGCGTATGAGTCCAGCCCTGGAAATCCCGTCCCTTGGCGTGTCCGCCCCCCGGGCCTATATGAGCCTCAGGGTCCATGGAGACATGGGCTTCGGCGATGACGGGAATCATGCCAGACGCACGGCATGGCTCGGTTCAATAGGCTTCGAAGGTTCGCGTTCCATATCCCCGGATCTTGTACACGCCCGCACTGTAATCGCCGTCACGGGTCCGGAGCACGCCCGTGGAGTCGAAGCCGATGGCCTCGTGGCGCCGGGCGCGCTTGCCCCGGGATCGGTCCTCGTTATTACAGTGGCCGATTGCATGCCGATATTCCTGTACGATTCCGCTTCCGGCGCTTTCGGCCTCCTCCACTCAGGCTGGCGCGGAACCGGCATCCTGGCGGTCGCCGTCAGGGAGATGAACGCGCGTTTCGGCACCAGGCCAAAGGATCTGTTCGTATGCCTGGGCCCGAGCATCGGCTCCTGCTGCTACACCGTAGACGAAGAGAGGGCCCGCACCTTCGCAGCCGAGTTCGGCGTGCGCTCGGTCGTACGGGATGGGGGCGGACCGAGGCTCGATCTCGTCGAAGCCAACAAAGGAATAGCAGGGAGGCTGGGTATCGGTTCGGTCGTTTCGATGGATGCGTGCACCGCCTGCGATCCGCGCTTCGGCTCGTACAGGTGCGAAGGCCCCGGCGCCTTTACCCGGATGGCGGCAGCCATCGGGCATCCGGGATCAGGCTGATGCTCCGAAACACCCTGCCTTGGCACGAACCGGTCGCCTTGCTCGGGATTTTCCTCCTTGCAGGCGCCGCCCTTTGTAACGCCCAGGACGCATTGCAGCCGCTGACACCCTCTTCAAGCAGGGTGTCTGTCACCGAGCGTTCTGATTTCTCGAAATACGAGAACGGGAGCTACCTCGGCCACGTGTACAGGGAAGCCAGGCTCGACCTGAGCGTATCCCTGTCGCCTGGCGACTCTGTGGGATACGAGGGCGAAGCCCTGGTCTTCGAGGAAACCCTGCGGGATGAACGGGCTACGGCGCGCAAGCTCGACGCGGCGATTCCCGTTTCCTTCACCGTAAGCGCCCGCGGGGACACCGCGTATTCCAGGGATGAGGGCTATCCGATCTTGAGGCATGTTCCGTCGCTGCCCGATACGGCAATCCCTGTGGGCGGCAAGTGGACTGGTGAAGGAGTCGTCGTCGTCAGGCCGAGGCCCGAGTCCCCGCCGACGAGGATCCCCGTACTTGTCGAGTATGAGTACCGCGGCAGGACCAGGCAGGGCGAACGCGATGCCCACTCGATTCGCGCAAGGTACGCCGTCCGGTACGGGGGCAGCGACCGGCTCGGAGACCCGTTGATGACAGGCGCGCAAGGCGGGCGGGTCGCGGATATCAGCATAGCCGCCGATGACGGTTCGACGCTCTTCATCCGCGAGACCGTGGACGAGACCTTCAGCTACGCGGACCGCTCGACGGTACGGCTCAAGGGCTTCATACTCCACTTCCACCGGGGGAGCCTTGGAGGGGATCGCGAAAGGATTGCTTCATTGTTGGCCCCTCCGGGGACTTCGTCGATCCCGATACCGACGCCGTCGGCATCCGCACAAGCGGTTCCGGCGCAGCCGACCCCCGCACAGACGATTCCGGATCCCTCCGGCGCGGCGTATGAAGTGGCCAGGAGCGAGCGTGGCGTCGTGATGCTGTTGTACGACTTGCGCTTCGTCGCCGATGGCGACCAGGTCCTGCCGTCGGAGAGAGGCCGCTTCGATGCGATAGCAAGCGCCCTGAAGAAACTACCAGAGCGCTCGTTCCTTGTTGAAGGTCACACGGCGGACCTCGGCAAGGCGGCGGGGCAGTACGAGCTGTCGGAACGCCGCGCCAGGCGCGTCGTCGACGAACTTGTGGCCAGGGGCATCCCCGCGGCGCGTTTCGTGTACCGCGGACTCGGCGCCGACGCGCCTGTCGCACCGAGCGATACCGAGGCCAACCGCGCCCGCAACCGCCGCGTAGAGATAACGATACTCGACTGAACGGATTACGGCTTGAAAACCATTCACTCGGGAGCTAGAGTTTCAGAATGATCCAACGCGAATATTTAGGCGGTCTCGCGCGGTCGCCGATGGGAATCTCCATGACGGCCCTTGCTGCCGCGCTTGGTGGACTGACTGGCGTTTCCGCTGGAGTGCTTCCTGGAATCGCCGCGGGCGTGGTGGCATTGGCGGTGCTCTATGCCGCGGCTACGCTGAGCGGTTTCGGACCGCGCGCGGCGACGGCCGAAGGTGAACGCCGTGCCTGGATGGACGCCAGACGCCATCTCGAGGCTGCCAGGGTGCAACGCGATCGGTTATCCTCGCTCCGGGTACCCGACCCGCAGGTAAAATCCCTGTTGGAACTCGCCGCCCTGCGCGGGACGAGCTACCTCTCTGCCTGCCACGCGGCTAAAACCCGCGACCCGCGCGCCGAGGACGCCTTGGCCGAATGCGTGAGCCTCGCCGACCTCTACCTGAAGGAGCTGGACGGACAGGCGACCGAGAAACGATACGGCCTGGCCGACGCCGATCCCTTCGCGGAGCCCAGGGAGAGGACCGTCTCGGCATTGCGCGACAAGATAGCAATCATCGAGCGGGCCGCGAAGGACATAGGCGGGGGGCTGTCGCCCGCCGACCGGATGGAGATACAGGAGTCGCTATGAACGTTCGCCGATCGCTCGATTCTTTCGGAAGCTTCAGATGGAAGCCCAGCGTCACCGTGCTCATCCTTGTGATCGCCGCGCTGGCCGCGGGCAGCGCCTCGGCCTTGTCCAGCGACCTTGTGTCTGTCGAGACCACTATAGTGCTGAGGCCGGACGGCAAGGCCGAGCTGTTCCACGTGTTCGAGTGGAATGTCACAAGCGGCGACATGAGCGGGTTTTACTATCAGGGAGAGGCCTTCGAGCCGGTCTGGAACATGCAACGCTGCTGGGCGGACCTGCCTGGCGGCGTCCGGCAGGCGCTCGCGATAAAGGATCTCGGCGGGGACAAGTACGACATCATCCTGGCCGGCGGCAAGCGCTTTTCCGGCCGGGCGTATTACAACGTGAACTACGCGGGAGACTTCGTGGGGGCCGGCCTCGTCGGGTTGACAACCAGCGAGAAGCACGGCGAACTCGTGTACTTCGACTGGGCGCCGGTCGAATGGGACGAGAGCCTCGAGTACCGGGCGCTCCGGCTCGTCCTCCCGGTCAAGGTGGGCGGGGAGAAATTGACCGACGCCGAGATTCAGGCGATTCCGATGCTGACGGAAAGCTGGGTCAACACTGCGAACAGGATCGACTACTACGGTTCCCCGGGCGACGATGGAGCGTACTACCTGACAGTGCTCTTTTACCAGAAGTCTCCGGCTGCGCGCGAGACCCAGCGGCTGGGCCTGTATTTCCCTGTTGACTATCTTGGTATCGATGTCAGCTTAGGCGTACGCGAGGCGACAGGCGAGGATGCCGGTTCCGATTCCGTCGGATCCCGTGAGGCGGAATATTCCTACGAGCCCGCCCCCACCTGGAAAGATTCCCCGTTGATTGCCCTCGTCATTTTTGCCGTGTTCATCGCCTTGACCTTGCTCCTGTACACGAGGCGGCTCAAGGTGTTCAGCAAGAAGGCTGAGGTAGTCGAAGGCATCGCCTGGGCAGGCGACGCCTGGAGCCCGCCTCGCTTGTTCGTCGGCAGCTACCAGGTCCCCGGCAAGGTAGTCGAGGATCTGCATCCGGTGGAAGCGGCCCTGCTGCTCGAACTCGCCTTGCCGAGGATAGCGGCGATAATGCTTGAAGGACTTTCGGCGCAGGGCATCCTCGCGGTCGACCGGGAAGATCCGCTCAAAATACGCTACCTGAGCCAGGAGAAGGCGCGGGACGAACTGGAGGAACGATTCCTCGCGTCGTTCGACGCCGACGGCGACGTGTTGCCGGGTCTGCTCGCGGACTTCTTCGAAGAGACGATCAAGCGCCTTCAGGAAAAAATCTGGGATTGCGACCTCGAGGCGACAAAGGCGTTCTATAGGAAGAAAATCCTCGACGCAGAGGAGAAGGCCAGGGAGGTAGACTCCTGGGATGAATCGAGGCGGAGCAACTACTACAGGACCAACCACGCCTGGATCTACTGGAGGAGCTACGCCATAGTAAGCTCCCGGCCCGGACGGTTCGCGGGCGTCCGCCTGCCGGAAGGCATGTCGGCGGGCTATGCAGACTTCATGCGCTCGGCCGTCTGCTATACAGGATGCTTTACCCCGGTGAACGCCGGAGGCACCGTCGACGCGTGCTACTCGGCCTGCCACAACGCGTGCCACGACGCCTGCCATTCGGCGTGCCACAGCGCGTGCCACTCGGCGTGCCACAGCGCGTGCCACTCCGCCTGCGTCTCGGGGAGTTCGCATTGACAGGCGCGACAGACAGGCTCAGCTGGATATACGGCTTCTGGAACAGCCTGTCACCGTACGCGTACGCGCGGCTCGAGGACGAAGTCGTCATCCTTCCGCCCAACCTCGTGTACAAGACGAACAGGACCGGAGCATCGCTCATCGCGCACCTCGGCGCTGGCGGCCGTTTCGAAGATATTCCAGGCTTTTCCGACGAGCGCGCCACGCAGATCGATGACTTTTTCGCGTCGCTGAAGGCGGTGTACGAGGGAAGGCCCGTCGAGCTCGGCAGGGTAGCGTACGGTTTCGACTTCACGAGGCTTCCGGTTCTCGGCGAGATAGCGGTGACCTACCGATGCGACAACCGCTGCCGCTTCTGTTACGCGGGTTGCGGCGAAAGCGATGCCGCCGGGCGGGCCTTCGGTACGCGGGAACTCGATACGGCCGGCTTCAAGCGGGTAATTGACATCTTCAGGGACGAGGCGAAGATACCATTCTTTTCGTTCACAGGCGGCGAGCCGCTCATCCGATCGGATATCGAGGAACTGGCCGCGTACGCCGTATCGCGCGGGCTCAGGGTCAACCTTGTGACAAACGGCAGGCTCGCGACGCCAAAACGCGCCGCCAGCCTTGTCGCCGCCGGCCTTGCAACCGCGCAGGTCAGCGTCGAGGCGCCTGAGCCGGTCATGCACGACGAGTTGTGCGGCGCCCCGGGAGCCTTCGAGGAAACAATCGCCGGCATCCGCGCTTTGATGGAAGCGGGTGTCTCGGTTCAGACTAACTCCACGCTTACGAGGTCAAATCGAGAAGCGCTTCTCAAGTTGCCTGCCTTCGTCGCCGGCCTCGGCGTGAGGCGGATGTCGATGAACCTGTTCATCCCCGTCGGTTCCGGCGCGACGGCAGCCGATCTGTTCATCCCATACTCGGAGACTGGCGACTTCGTCGACGAGGCGCGAAAGCGCGCGCACGCCGCGGGGGTCGAATTCTTCTGGTATTCGCCGACGCCGATGTGCCTGTACAACCCCATAGCGCGGGGGCTCGGCAACAAAAGCTGCGCGGCCTGCGACGGCCTCCTTTCGGTGTCGCCCGCCGGCGACGTGCTCCCGTGCTCGTCATGGCCGGAGCCGGTGGGAAACCTCATCGACGATGGCTTCACCGCTGTCTGGTTCTCGGATAAGGCGGCCTGGTTCAAGAAAAAAAAGTACGCTCCGCAGGAATGCCGGGCGTGTTCTTCGTTCACCGCCTGCCAGGCGGCGTGCCCGCTCTACTGGCGGCATGCGGGGTACGGAGAGCTGCTGGAATCGAAGGAGGGACGACGATGGAAAACCGTTTCAAGTACCTGAAACTCGGAACGAAGGCCAGGCTCGCCGCGGCAGCCGTCGAGATCATGTCTTCGGCGTTCATCGCCGGCATTCCGTTCATCCTGGCCGGATGGTTCGTCCTTGCGCTTAAACCGGTAAGCAACAAGCCCAAGGACCAGGGGCTGGAGGAATGGCGTGCGGTCACCGACGGCGAGGTCGCCAGGCTGGCCGATAGCCTGAAGCGCTCGAAGAGCCTCCGCTTGAACATAGCCGGCCCGACGGTGCTTAAAGTGATACTGCTCGTGATCGCTATGATCGTGACGGGAATCTCCGCCGCCGTCTCGCCCCGGACTTCCCTGGCCTTGTTCAACCTGTGCATGTTTTCAGTGCCGGGCCTCTTCTTCGGAAAGCTCAAGGTTCACCTGCCACGCGAGTTCGACCTGAAGATCCGCCGTTTCCTGGCCGTCATGAACGTGCCCCGACCCGAGGGGTACGTACTGACCCCGTACCTCCGCTTCGACAAGGACGCCGACGGCCGCGACGTCCCCGAGGATCTTCGGCTGATGCTCGAGCCTAAACGCAAACCCGCCGACCTGGTAGGGGTGCAAATCCAGGCCTCCATAAACAACGGTGCCAACGGAGCCGTGCCGTACATGTACGCGGTCGTATTGACAAAGGGCCAGGACGGTCCGGCGTTCAGGACGTTCAGGACAATGTCGGCGCGCGGCTACGAGGTCGAGCCGGGCGGTGACAAGGAGTACGGCACCGTCGTCGTCAGGCAGGACACCGGCGGCGGCGGCTACCACACTACCGACGACGACTGCGAGAGCCTCTTCGTGCTGATGATGAAGGCGCTGGCGAAGGTGGAGGCTTGAATGTAGCTGATTGCCGCCGTCTTCTGTAGTACGGCTCGCGTTCAGCTTGTCAAATCGACCAAGGTCTCGTACATGATCCTCGTCCCCAAGCCAAGGTTGGCGATCGAGATCCGCTCGTCTATGCCGTGGAAACGGGCGAGCTCGCCGGGGGTGATCACCGCGGGAAAGAGACCGTAGCACTGGACGCCCTTGCGGCGGAAGTGGCAGGAGTCGGTGGTGCCGGGCGTCAG
>CAZKJA010000123.1:0-9561 GCA_964552925.1 uncultured Treponemataceae bacterium | reverse complement strand
TGCGCTATGCCCAGCCCGGCCACCCGCATGAACGACAGCGTGTTCGCCAGGTAGCCCGAGTAGATCTCGAGCACCTCGACTATCCATTCCATGAAGAAATCCATTATCTTGCCGGGCTTGAAGCTATGGCCCTCGCGGCGTCCGTGGATGGCGAACTCCAGCGGTCCCTTGATCGCGAGCACCAGCGTAGGCGCCAACAGCATCGGTACCAGAAGCGACATCGACGGCAGACCTTTGTAATCGTGGTCGACGAAATAGAAGGCCATCCAGGAGCCCGCCCCGTAGATCCACCCGCCCAGGAGCCCACCCTTGTCGAGCAGCAGCGTCATCCAGTCGCGCTTGCGCACAAGGTTTATCCAGTTGAGAACGAAGCCGGTGCCGAGCACCGCCATCCCGAACTTGATGGTGATGCCGAGTATGTCGTAGACCGATTGCACCGATCCTTCGACGGCGCGGCCGTTGACAACGCCGTGGTAGTCGAACCAGAGCGGCGGGAATAACTCAATGCCGAAATACGAGCCGAACAGCACCCCGGTTACGATGGCGGCCACACCGCAGTAGGCGACCACCTCGTACAGCCCGGTCGGCTTCCCCTGCTTCTTCGCGAGCAGTATTCCCCCTACGCCCGCGAGGGCGACCACAAGGCCGTGGCCCGCGTCCCCGAACATCAGGCCGAACATCATAAGGTAGGCCACGGCGACGAAGGGCGTCGGGTCGACGCTGCCGTACTCGGGTATCGCGTAGTTGCGCACGAGGCCCTCGAAGGGCTTCAATATCCTCGGGTTGTCCATCTCGACCGGAACGGGCAAGGCCACGGCCTCGCCCTGGCCGGGCAGGCACCACTCGATGCCGCAGCCGCCCTTCGCGGCCCTGCGTATGCCGGCCTCGACAGCGGCCGCCTTTTCCCCGGGTATCCATCCGGAGAACAACACGGTCCGCTCGGTTTTGGAGAACGAAGCGCGCACCTTGGCCACCTGCTCGTCCACACGGAGCGCGGACCATGAGGAGCACAGTACATCATGCTTGCCCGACAGATAGTCGTTCAGTTCATCGGAGCAGGCGGCCTGCCTCGAGCGCAGGCCGTCGAGCTTTGAGGAAAGCCCGCGCAGGGCCTCTTCCTTGCCGCCGCTCCCCGCCTCCGGCAGTCGCGCGTCCCGCCATCCGAGCCTGGCGAGCACCGGGTCGACCCTCGCCGAATCGCGCTTGAGCGTGACGAGCACGACCGCGGTCTGCAGCGGATCGTCGCCGGCGGACGGCACCATGACCGAGGGTATGCCCTCCAGTTCGGCCGCGAGCGTCTCCACGCCGGCCGGCGGCAGGAAACCCGCGCGTATGGTCATGAACGAATAGGTGGAAGAAGCCGCCGCCCCCGCCTTCAGGTCCTCGAACGCCCCGACCTGCCGCTGTATCTCCTCGAGCTTCAGTATCTCGTCCTGTATCGACTTCTGCCGTTCGTGGAGCCCGTTCGCCTCGGCCGCCATCGAGTCGAGCCGCTTCTCCATCTCGCCGATATCGACGGCGCCGGCCTCGGAGCCGTTCAGCACGGGGCGCGCGATCGGCGGCTGGGCCATAGCCATGAAGCCCTCGACACGCTTCCGCGCCTCGACTATACGCGCCAGGTTTACCTTGGGCTCGACCCGGGAGACCGACGACTTCCAGTCGCCCGACAGGCTCTGTATCTGCACCATCTCCAGCGTACCGAGCCGCAGCAATTCCTTGGCGATAGCGTCCGAATCCGTGTCGAGCGCGACGGCGGCGAGCAGCCTCATTGGCGACGTGAACATCATAGTGCGCTCCGGATCCTTTCCTCGGGCATCGCGTAGTTCTTGGCGTTCAATATTGTCATTACCGTGCGCAGTTCCTCCCGCGCCCGCGTGAAGTAGGCAAGCACGATGCCTATCGAGAAGGGATAGCCCGAAAGGCTCCTGCCCGCCTCGTCCGACGATATCTGCCTGAGCGCCCCCTCGAGGAAGGCCAGCCGCGATGCCGCGTTGCCGCCGGATCCGAGCAGCGCGCCGATACTCCCGTAGCTGCCGCGGAGCAATTCGATGCCAAGAAAGCCGCCCGAGGTCGACCTGGCTTCGGCGGCTGCAAGCGTTCCCTTTGCCATCGCCTTGGCCACAGACGAAGCGTCAATTGCCCTTCCCCGGGGTATCAGCCAGCCCATGGCGGATTCGCCGGACGCGCCCTGGAAATCACCGGCCCGCACGAGCCACGATACGTTCTGCATGTCCACGTCGATACCGAGTACACGTTCCGCCACGGCCCTGTCAGAAGCGCCGAGCCTGGCCGCCGCCGCGAAGACGACGTCGTAATAGTAGCGGTCCAATGCCATCTCGAACGGGAACACCGATCGTCCCGCGACGACCACTGGCAGCTTTTCCCTCGCGATGGCGGCGTACGGCGTCCCCTCGAGAGCCTTGACCACGGCCTCCGCGTCGGGCGCGCGGACGAGGGCGTCCACGTCGAAGTTGTTTACTATCAAGGCGCGGTATACGTAGCCCGAGCGTCCGTCGATGTTGCGGCCGCGTACCCTGGAGTCGAACCACAGGCGGATCGCGTTCTTCAATTTGTCGATCTCGAAACGCAGGGCGAGCGATTTGACGAACGCGAGCACCGGATCCTCGAAATAGCGGAAGAGGCTTGTGTACAGTCCTATCTCGCGCGCCACGACGAGTGCCTCGCCCGCCAGCAGGTCGCCGGTCGCCGCGTACGCCTCCTCGATGGCCGCGAAGGCTGTGCCGCGGAGCAGCTGCATCGCCTCGACCAGCGAGCCCGCCTTGACCAGACGCTCGATGGTATCCGGGGGGAGGGTCTTGCTGATCCGGGTCTTGAGCTTGGCGCTCACGAATCCGTACGTGGACAATGCGCTGCTCATGGTAATCAGGTGTTCATGCGGACGAGCCTGTGATAATGCCGACTATCTTCTTGACGACCGCATCGGCGGCGTGTTGCCTTCCGGCGATGAAAGCGGCGTTGGCGGCGGCATCTTCTTCCCGGGCCCGTCCCAGGATCGCCTTGGCCTCTTCCCGGGCGGCGTCCAGCACGGCCTTCGTCTCGGCGGCTGCGCGCTCCCTGGCGACTTTGATGACCATGGCGGCGGCTTCGTCGGCTTTGGCCCGTATGGCGGATGCGTTGGTTTTGGCCTCGTCCATTGTCGATTTCGCGCTGGTTTCTGCGCTCAAGACACGTTCTACGATTTCTCGCACGATCGGATCGCTTCCTTGGTTACGCCCCCAAGCCAGGGCCGTATGGCTGAAAGGTTCAGCTGGTTCCTCGAACCTTGTTGCTACGCTTAAAGGCTACCATCGGTGGTAGTCGGATAGATTAATACCATACTTGGGATAGTACCCTTCGCCGTAAACCACAAGGTTCGATGAACTAGGAAAGGTTTACACCTATATAAAAGAAATGTACAGACCTTCCGCCCCGAACGTGCTACGATACGGCCGTGGACTACGACATACGCAAGTCCGTCAAGGACGGCGACGCCTTCTATACCGTCCGCTGGTCACCGATAGTCAAGGCCGACAAGTACACGATAGTACGCTCGGTACCGTCGATGGGCGGCGTCGCTGAAATCTACTACAAAGACGCGCACGGCAAGCTGAACCTGTACATGCTGGCCCGTTCGTACTACGGCGGCCTCCGAGCCACGCTCCGCGTCGCGACCGACCTGGAGACCGAAAAGGACGAACGCCGCCGCGCCGTCCTCCTCGCCCACGAGGACGAAATCTACTACCGCTGGTCGCTCGTCGAATCGCAGGACGACATGAGCGACGTGATGTACTTTTTCATGGATACCTACTCGCCCGCTTCATGCACCCAACCCCATTCCGGCCGCTATGGCAAGATCTTCCTCAAGGAAATCGACTCCGGGGCCCTCGTTACGATCTGATGCCAGATTCTTGCCAGCCGCTTCCTTTTTGATGGAATGGCAATGCGACCCCAAATACAGTACATTTTACTTGAATTGAGGAGGTTTACATGACAACTGGCAGGATCGATATCGATCCAACCGTGCTGGATGGCAAACCAATCGTCCGTGGAACCCGGTTAAGTGTCACGCAGATACTTGACCACCTTGCTTCCGGTTGGACAAATCAAGATATAATCGATAATTATCCTCGGCTTGAGATCGCAGACATCCAAGCCTGCATCCAATACGCCAGTAGAATCATCGATGAAGAACGTATTTATCCCCTAAAAGCAGTATGATCGAACGGGAAAACCTTCTTGCAGACGAAAACATACCAAGACTGGTCATCCGCCAGCTTCGAGAACTAGGATTTAATGTTACTTCGATTACCGAAACAAGCCCTTCGATAAAAGATACCGAAGTCATCTCACTCGCAGCTCAACTGGATAGGGTCATCCTTACGGCTGACAAGGATTTCGGCGAACTGGCTTTCAGACACAGCCTCTCTGTACCTGGGATCATCCTCTTGAGGTTGGGCGGTTTGACTCCGGACGAAATGGCTGACATCACCTGCACCGCGCTTATAAAACACTTGAACTGGCGTGGATCAATAGGCGTAATTACCAAGGATACAATTAAAATACGCTCGCTTCCATGAATCAACAGGATTAAGACGCGGGCTTCACGTACCTTGCCACGTCGGTCTTGGCAAAATCTTCACCCTTGTAGAGAAGCGGCTCTCCGATAAAGCGCGCAAGCGCGTATGACGAGCAATCGCCAAGGTTCAGGCCGGCGGGATGACGCCCTTTACCGTATCGCCTCCAGGCATCGAGGGCCAGTTCGGCCTGCCCGGCATCGAAGGGGAGGATATCGATGCCGCTCGTCGCCATCAATTCAGCCAAGGCATGCGCACCCGCATCACCCTTTCGCGCTTCCACCACGATGGATGCCTCCAGACGGGTAAAAGCGCTCATGAATACCCGCTCCGGACCAGATAAGGCCTCAAGAAAAGACTGCCCTTCGGCTTCGCCGAACAGGATGGCCGAGATCGCGGATGTATCAACGACCATCGTTAAAAAAACCTTCCGCATTATAGCCAAGGATTTCATCGACCGATCTAGTATCGAGATCGGGCAATGCCGCGCAAGATGAGGCTATTGCTTGAAGCCTGGCAAGGACTTGATCCGGTAGCGCGCCCATGCCTTCAAGCCGTGCCTGCAGGGCTTCGGCAATGGCATCGGTCATTGTCGCACCGGTTCTGTCCGCCAGCAAACGGGCGAGATTCTCGACCTTCCTGCTTCTGATGCTCAAGGCCATACAAACTCCGTATATACAAAATAGCAATGCATATACATGCTGTCAAGAGAAGGCGGGTACCTTTACAACGTACATTCAGGGTTTACAACACAGGACTCAACCCGCCCCCTCCACCCGCCGATATGTAGAGGGTGGAGGGTCATCGATGATCAGGGGATGGTACACGGGCGCCAGCGGCATGGCCGCCCAGCAAGTCAGGCTCGACGCTTTGGCCAACAACCTCGCCAACATCGACACCGACGGCTACAAGCGCGACGTCACCGTCAGCAAGGCCTTCGCCCAGCTCCTCCTGCGGCGCATGGACGACGACGGCGTCTACATCCACCCGCTGGGATCCGGCGACAAGGCGCCCATCATCGGCACGCTGGGCACCGGCGTCGAGTCGAACGAGGTCTACACCGAACTCGAGCAAGGCGCGCTCAAGGGCACCGAGAGCGATTTCGACATAGCGCTCGACGGCAAGGGCTTCATGAGCGTATCGACCCCGTACGGCGAGCGCTACACGCGCAACGGCTCCTTCATACTCGGCAAGGAAGGTTACCTGGAGACTAAGGAAGGCTATCCTGTCCTTGGGGACAACGGCCCCATCCGCGTCAAGCAGAACAACTTCCAGGTGGACAAGGACGGCCGCATCTGGGTCAACGCCGACTACCAGGACGACCCGAACGACCTCGTCGGCAGGGAAGAGAACGAGTGGACCAACCCCGTGCTCCTCGACACCATCAAGATCGTCGATTTCGAGACGGTGCGGTACATAGCCAAGCAGGGTTCCAACCTCTGGAAGGAAACTCTGGAATCCGGCCCCGCGACCCGCCTCGACGGCGAGGCAAGGCCGACGGTGCTCCAGGGTTTCACGGAAGCCTCGAACGTGAACCCGGTGACCGAAATGGTACGCATGATAGAGGTCAACCGCGCCTACGAGGCCAACCAGAAGACGATCCAGACCGAGGACGCGACCCTCGGCAAGCTTATAAACGAAGTCGCCAAGGTCTAGGGATAAGGAAGCACCATGGTACGTAGTCTTTGGACCGCCGCCAGCGGCATGATCGGCCAGCAGGCCAGCATCGATACGATCTCGAACAACCTCGCCAACGTCAACACCTCGGGCTATAAAAAGATGCGCGCCGATTTCGAGGACCTTATCTACCAGACGGTCAAGGTCGCCGGCACGCCCGCGACCGAAGACACCGTCGTCCCGGTACCCATCCAGATGGGCCACGGCGTCAAGCTGTCCGCCACCCAGCGGCAGTTCACCCAGGGAAACCTGCAGAACACCGAGAACGTCTCGGACATCGCGATCATGGGCGACGGCTTCTTCCGTGTGATGATGTACGACGGCTCGTACGCCTACAGCCGCGACGGCGCGTTCAAGATCGACTCCAACGGCCAGTTCGTCACTTCGAACGGCTACAAGCTTATGCCCGAAGTCGTTCTGCCGCAGGACTTCATCCCCGAGACGCTGTCGATAAGCCAGGACGGCCGAATCAGCGTCAAGGTGCCCGGCCAGGACGACCCCGTCGACGTTGGCCGCCTCGAGCTGTACCGCTTTGCCAACCCCGTCGGCCTGACCGCGGTCGGCGAGAACCTGTTCAAGCTGTCCAACGCCTCGGGCGACCCGCTCCCCGGCAGGCCCGGCTTCGACGGCATGGGCAAGACGATACACAAGTTCCTCGAGATGTCGAACGTCTCGGTCGTACGCGAAATGGTCAACATGATAGTCGCCCAGCGCGCCTACGAGTTCAACTCCAAGGCCATCCAGACCAGCGACAACATGCTCGGCACCGCGACGAGCCTCAAGAGGTAATGAAAAATGACGATTGACAGCGCGACGCTCGCGTACCAGAACAGGGCGCTTGTGATCCCGAAGGCCCAACCGGCCCAGGGCCTCGCCGCGGGATCGGCCGCGGGACGCAACGGGACCCGCATCGACCGCTCCAGCAAGCTCTACGAGCAGTGCCGCGAGTTCGAGTCGATTTTCGTCAATATGATGCTCAAGGAGATGCGCGGCACCGTAGAGAAGAGCGGCCTTATCGACGGCGGCCAAGCGGAGGACATCTTCACCGACATGCTCTACGACGAGTACGCCAAGGGCATGACGAAGGCCGCCGGCTTCGGCCTCGCCGATTCAGTTTATCTGGAACTTTCCAGGTAGGCTTCCATCGCGGCGACAGACTTGTCGAAGGGTTTTCCCAGCCGCCGCGCGCCAGTCTCCGTTATCAGCCAGTCTTCCTCGTTGCGCACGCCACCGAGCCCGACCCAGCGCCCGGCTTCGGCGTAGTCAATGAACGCGGTGTGCTTCTTCCAGGATTTCCAAGAAGATATCAAACCCTCGATGAAATAAATCCCCGGTTCCATCGTCATCACCATACCCGCCTTCAGCGGCTTGGCCATCCGTAGGCTCTTGAGGCCGAACTGCGTACTGCGCGGCTCTCCGTCATAACCGACCCATGATTCGCCCAAACTCTCCATGTCGTGCACATCCAGGCCCATCTGGTGCCCAAGGCCGTGCGGAAAAAAGCACGCGTGAGCCCCTGCGGCAACAGCCTCGTCCAGGTTACCCTTCATGATGCCCAGATCCTTGAGGCCGTCGGCGATCACGCGGGCCGCGGTCAGGTGCGCGTCGCGGAACGGCACACCCGGCTTCATCATCGACGAGCCGACCTCGCCGGCGCGCAGCACGATGGCGTAGATGGCCTTCTGCCGGTCGCTGAAAGGCGCGCCAACCGGGAAGGTGCTCGTCAGGTCGCCAGCGTAGCCCTCGGCGGTCTCTGCCCCCGCGTCGAGGAGGAACAACCCCCCGGCCACCAGCCGCGCTGCGTAGCCGTGGCTGTGCAGCACCGCCCCCTTCGTCGTCGCGATCGGCTGGAACGACGGCATCCCGCCGCCGGCGTACGCCGCCTTGACGGCTTCGGCCATCATTTCCGCCTCGCTCGCGCCCGGCCTTACGGCCCTCATTACCGCGCGGTGCAGGTCTATGCTTATGTCGACAGCCTTGCCGAGTTCTATTATCTCGCCGGGCTCCTTGATTTCCCTCAGCGCCACCACGGATCGGATCAGCGGCGCAGAGGCATTGCCGGCCACCTCGCCAGGCCTGAGCCCGAGGGCCTCTGCCAGCTCGACGGCGGTGTCGGCGCGGTACGGCGGCAGGAAGTGCGGTATCGAGCCCCCGGCGGCGCCCCTCGCCGCATCGGAAATCGCCGAGGCGAAGTCGACCCGCGGCTTGGAAACATCAGCGCCGCACATCGCGCGCCAGTCGTCGGCGCCCGGCCGCGGTCCCGTCCAGACGAGGTCGTCGAGGCTGCCCTCGTCGGCGTACAGGGTCGACCGACCCGAGGCGAGTTCCAGGCTGCCAGCCAGGTCGGGTTCGGCGATGCCGAAGAAATACAGGAAGCTGGAATCCTGCCGGAAGTGGTAGGCGTTGTTGGTGTAATTGACGGGGCTTTCGCGGTTGCCGGGGAATACGACGAGACCGTCGCGGATGCCCTGCCTGGCGAGCGCCGCCGCCAGGGCCTTCCGGCGCCGTGCATAAATCGAAGGTTCGAACATTCGTCCATGGTAGCCCGGGCTCGGGCCGGCGTCAACACGGCCCGGGCTACCGGCCTTCATTCGTCGATCAGCAGGCCTTTTTGCCTCGAGTCGATGTTGTTGAGAAGGGCCATCATCTTGTCTTTTTCCATCAGATCGATAAGCCTGGCCTCGACGAAACGTTTGGCTTCCTCTGAGAATACCCCGGCGGACAGGCAGTACCCCTTGCCCGCCTTCAGGTCCTTTATACGCGCGTGGAAGTCCCGGACGACGAGCTCGCCTATCATTCCCGTCGTCCGTATCATCCTGAACAGCACAACGTCCGACCACCTCGTCGTCTCGACCTCGGCGAGGATGTCCGCCCAGTCGTTTTTCTGCACCGAGATGTCGGTGATCTTTATCTTCGCCTTGGGGAAGAACGACAACGTTATCTTCCTGCACAGCGTTATGAAGTCGCTCGTCGGCGCCAGAAGGTACACCTGCAGGTTGCGGTTCGAGTTGAGTTCCCTGTACCTCGTCAGCTGCGCGGGGACATCCTTGAAGTTCGGGTAGATCTGCTGGATCTCGTTGAGCAGCGTCACGGCCTTGGCAAGTTCCTGCTCCTTGAGGTACGCCGCCGCCAGCCTGTATTTGATCTCGACGAGCACCTCGACCTTGATGTCCGGGTGCCGCAAGCCAAGCTCGAAATCCATGACTGCCTTCTGGAACTGCCTCTGCCCAAGGTGGATGCTCCCCGCGAACAATGCCGCCGAGGGACCGAGCACCGGGTCCGTCCGCAGGTGCGTGAAGACGCGGATAGC
>CAZKJA010000122.1:0-9588 GCA_964552925.1 uncultured Treponemataceae bacterium | reverse complement strand
GTATCGTCTGGACGTGCCGGCCGGTTCCAGGTGGTTCGAGGTATCGGTCTCCAGGATGGCCAGCCCGGGGGATGAGCCGCGCTTCATCCTGATTTGCCGAGACTTCACGGAGCGCAAGCAGGCGGCAGACGACCTCGAGGAAAGCAAGCGCTACGCCGAGAGGCTTCTGAACGTGTCTGCCGAGATAATCATGGCTACGGATCCGGCCGGCACCATCACGCTGCTCAACGAAAACGGGCACCGGCTCCTTGGCTATCGCTCGCCTGAGCTTGTCGGCAGGAACTGGATAGAAACCTGCTTGACCGAGAATGTACGGGAAGAAGTCCGCTCCTTGCTGTTCGGGCTCGAACAGGGCGACTCGGGAACCCTGGTTCCCCATGAGAACAGCGTTCTTTGCAGGAATGGGGAAGAGCGGCTCATCCTGTGGCACAACACGGTCCTTCGCGACAAGGCGGGCACTTTCAACGGCATCCTGAGCTCGGGCGAGGACGTTACCGCGTACAGGGACCTTGAGGACAGGATACGAGAAAGCGAGGCTCGGTACCGGACCATCATCGAAGCGTCGCCTGACAGCATCACCGTTACCGATTTGCAGGGGCGGATCCAAATGTTTTCCCGCAAGGCACTCTCGATGTTCGGATACGGCGATGGGAAGGACCAGCTTGGTCGCCCGGTTACCGACTTCATTGTGCCGGATGACAGGGAGCGGGCCGTCTCCAACCTCACGCTCATCGTGCAGGGCACTCCGCTGGGCGCCGAGGAGTACCGGGGGCTCAGGAAGGATGGCTCCATCTTCGACATGGAGATAAACGGGGCGCTGATCAAGGATCAGGCGGGCGAACCTGCGCAGTCGCTGTTCATCGTACGCGATATCACGACGCGGAAACGGTTGCTGGGCAAATACAAGCTCCTCTTCGATCTGTCTCCCATAGGCATCGCGCTGGTAGAGCACGAGACGGGACGATTCCTCGACGCCAACGAGTCGATGCTCCGCTCCGCCGGCTATTCGAGGGACGAGCTCCTTTCGATGACCTACTGGGATATTACGCCGCCGGAATACAAGGATCAGGAAGACGACCAGATGAGGATGCTCGACGAGACCGGTTTCTTCGGCCCCAACAAGAAGGAGTACATCCGCAAGGATGGCTCCCGCTATCCCATCTCGATCAGCGGCGCGATTTTCACCGACGACTCGAGGGGGAAAGTCGTCTGGGGCCTGATCGAAGATATCACGGAACGCGAGGCCACCGAGAACCGGATAAAGTCCCTCCTTGGCGAGAAGGAACTGATACTCAAGGAAATTCACCATCGCATCAAGAACAACTTCAGCACGGTGCGCGGCCTACTCAATTTCCAGGCCGACACGATCCGTGATCCGGACGCGATCGAGGCGTTCAAGACGACCGAAGGACGCATCCAGAGCATGGCTTTGCTGTACGAGAAGCTCTATGAATCGAACGACTTCCTTACGATATCGCTCGTGGACTACTTGCCTGACCTGGTCGGCGAGGTTGTTTCCAGTTTCCCAAACGCCGCCAGGGTGACGATAGAGGCCAAGGTCGGCGACGTGAACCTGAACGCCAGGCAGGTCCAGCCGCTGGGAATAATCGTCAACGAGCTCGTTACCAATATCATGAAGCATGCTTTTGCCGGAAGGGATAGCGGCCATATCGGCGTATCGGCGACCATCGTCGACGGTGACGTGATCCTCGTGGTCGAAGACGATGGCGTTGGCGGCGCCGGACAGACCGAAGCCGGCACGGCCTCCGGCTTCGGCATGACTCTCGTCACTATGCTCGCCGGCCAGTTGCGCGGTTCGATCACCTTCGAGCGGACAGGCGGCACCCGAGCGACGCTGAGCTTCCCGGTGTAGAAATGGAGAATGCAATGGCTCTCAAGAACGGGAACGGCGGTTCACGCGCGCTCCTTCTGTATCCGTCGCGCCTGGTGGTCGAGACGACGACCAGATGCAACCTTTCCTGCGCGCATTGCCCGAAGCAGAGCGCTGGTGCCGCCTGCGACGATGGCGATCTCGATGCGGCGCTCTTTGACGCGCTTTCAGGTGCATTCCCGAAGCTCGAGTCGCTTGTCCTCAACGGAATAGGGGAGCCGCTCCTCCACCCGGGTCTAGAAGGCTTCATCCGCAGCGCCCGTGCGGCCATGCCTGACGCATCTTCAATAGGCTTCCAGACCAACGGACACCTCATGAGCCCCGAGCGGGCGCGGTCGTTGCTGGCGGCCGGTCTTGACAGCGCCTGCGTATCGGTCGATTCCCTCGACGCGGCGCTTTTCGGCGACATCCGCACCGGGGGGTCGAGGGCAGCGGCTGTCCGCGCCATCGACTCGCTTTCGGCCTCGCGCGCCGAACTCGGGCGTCCCGATTTCAGGATAGGCGTCGAGTTTGTCGCGATGAGGAAAAACCTGGGCGAACTTCCGGGGCTCGTGCGCTGGGCGGCAGGCAGGGGCGTCGACTATGTCATCGTCAGCCACCTGTTTCCCTACGGCGACGACGCGATGGCCTACGCCGCCTGGGACGCCAACCTCGATGTCGCCATCGAAATCAGGCGCGCTTACGAGAAGAAGGCGGCTGCGCTTGGCCTCGACCTGCAGCATTATGCGGGCATCTACATGCGCTACGCCAAGCGGCCCGAGGACGAGACACTGGTCCGCCTCGTCGGCGATATGCAGGCGGAGGCGATAGAACGAGGCGTGACGATCAATGTGGCCAGACTCCTGTCGGTCGACTTGGGTCTCAACGAGCGGAGCGGCACGGTATTCGCCGAAGCCAGGTCCGTCGCCTCCGAACTCGGCCTCGAACTGGAGCTTCCGGAGATCGTCCCGCGGAGCGCCCGCTCATGCGAGTTCGTCGAAGGGGGCACGGCCTTCGTCTCCCGCTCGGGCGACGTGCACCCGTGCTATTTCCTGTGGCACCGCTATGCCTGCTATTCAGGCGGCTGGGAGAAGCTCGTGGCGCCGAAGAGTTTCGGTTCACTCGCAGACCGGGACATCATCGCCATTTGGAACGATCCCGATTTTGCGTCGTTCAGGCGGAATGTCATCCGTTATGAGTACCCGTTCTGCCTCAATTGCAACCTGGCACTCTGCGACTACGTCCAGCTCGAGGACTTCGAGCAGGACTGCCACATCAATAGAGAACCATGCGCTGTCTGTCTTTGGTGCATGGGCCTTTTCAAATGCATGTCGTAGTTCAGCCGATGCCGGGCTGTCGGTACTCCCTGGATAACTGTGAGATATTCGGGCTAGGCCTCGTCCATCCAGGCGGCTCCAGCGCGCTCCTCGACCTCGTCAATAGTCACTGGTCGGCGCTCCGCCGCGGACAGCTCGGCCGCCCAGGCTACCATCACGCTGTCGAAGCCAGCGGCCAGGCCGGCGTCGGGTCGGGAACCGTTCCCGACGCAGTCGGCAAGCTCAAGGAGCGCGGGGGCTATCTCGTCGTTGTGCCCGACGGTGTCCGCGCGCGAGTGGGCGTAATGGCGTTCGCCTTCGCGCTGCCTGTCCCAGGCGATCAGATCGTCGTCCCTCATCTCAAGCCTTCCATCGCTTCCTATGACGCCGAAGGAGAGACTGCGTATATTCGGCCTTCCTTCGCGGCTGGGAGCGAACATGCACAGGGCCAGGTTGGCCCTGACGCCGTTGGAGTATTCGACCGTGGCGAAGGCGTTGTCCAGGACGTCGGTGCGCGCGTACTCGATCCGGCCGGCCCCCGAGGCGTAGACAGATACAGGCCTCGAACGGGCGAAGGCGTTGAAGAGGTCGAAGTGGTGGCAGCATTTCTCGACAAGGGTCCCGCCGGAGTAGCGGCGTTTTGTTATCCAGTCGGGGACGCTGCCTGGCTTGGGCAGGAAGGGGTGGCGGAATTCCTGGCACCATAGCATCTCGAGGCGTCCCATCGACGGCAGCTCTTCCCGCATCCTGGCTAACAGCTCCGCGGAGCGCAACTCCAGGCCGACCTGGACGACGGTTCCTGCCTTCCGCGCCGCTTCGACGACCCTGGCGCAACCCCTGGGGTCCACGGCCATTGGCTTCTCCAGCCTGAGGTGCTTGCCCGCCTCCAGGCAGGCGACGGCCATCTCCTCGTGGAGGAAGTCGGGCGTGACTATCGCCGCCAGCTCGAAGTCAGCCTCGCGGAGCATCGCCCGCCAATCCGGGAAATACGAGACCCCCGCGTCGCCGAGCAACGCGCGGGCCGCGGCCAGGTGGGGCGGATGATCGTCGCTTACGGCGACTATCCTGAAGCGGTCGCCCAGCGGCCCGAAGCAGAGCTCTGCCTGCATTTGCCCCATCATGCCGAATCCTATGAGCCCGACCCGGATAGGTTCCACGCTCCACCTACCTGAGTTGCCCTAGGGGCAACTGGGCTACGCTCTGGGTCAGGGTTATGATCGCGTCCGGGTGGCGCCTCACGAGGGAAGCCGGGGTCCGCGGGTCGATGTCACCGTGGAGTATCTTGCGGACTATTCCCTTCTGCCATTCCCTGTTCATGTACAGCCGTATTCTCCTGGCGCCCAGAATCTCACTCATCCCGACGGTGATGCACCGCTTGGGGATCAAGTCTATGCAACCCGAGGCGGCCGTCACGGCGTTGATTGTCCGGGTCTCCCTGGACAGATCCAGGCAGCGTGTGGGAAGCGCAGCGAATTCGTCCGCCGTCACGCCGTCGCACTCGGGGGGCTCGTTGAAAGCGATGTGGCCGTTTATGCCTATCCCTCCGTAGCAGGTGTCGACGCCGCCCAGGTCGGCGATTATCCTGGCTATCTGTTCCTCCCGGCCGGGCTCGGGGAAGACGCGGTTCACCTCTGGCATGGCCAGGGCGGGATCCATCCTCGAATGGAATTCCCTGTCCATGAACGCGTGGAACGAGAAGGGGCTGTCGTAGGCCACGTAGCGGTCGCCTTCGTCGAGGTACTCGTCCATGTTTATGAAATGGACGCGGCGCAGGCTCATCTTTTCCCGGTTGCACAGCTGGGCGAAGCGCCTGTACTGGCCGACCGGGCCTACGGGGACTATGAAAAGCGAGGGCATCCCCGCCTCTTCGTTTGCGCGCACCCGCGCCATCATGTCGAAGGCCATCTCCCAGTAGAGGTCCCATTCGGTCTCCACCAGCGATACGCCGATTGTGCAGCCCTCGCCGAGCCTTTCCGCCGGAATCGAAGTCCAGTTCATACGCGTTCCCCCCGGATGAAGGTGGCGAGCAGACCGCCCGCTGGATCCAGAATGTTGATGTCGGCGACCGTTCCCTCCGCCAGGCGTCCGCGGTCCCGGAGCCCGAGCAGCCCCGCGGGTACGGCGCTGGCCATGCTGACCGCGTCGGCGAGTGATACGCCATTGTGGGCCACCAGGTTGCGGACAGACTGGTCGAGGCTTGTGACGCTGCCGGCGTAGAGCCCGAGGGAGGGGACCGAAACTTCGTCGCCGAGCTTTTCTATAAGCACCCCCGTCCCGGCGTCGCCCAGCATGTATTCGCCGTCGGGCATCCCGGCGACCCGTACCGAGTCGGAAACCAGGCAGATGCGGTCCCGCCCCTTGGCTTTCCATATCAGGTCGAAGAGCCTGTCCGGTATTGCGCGCCTGTCTGCTATCACCTCGACTGCCAGTCTGTCGTCCGACATGCCCATCTCGGTAAGCCCCAGGTGCTTCCTGGGGCCTGTACGGCGGGAGATGCCTGACGAGCAGCAATAGATGTGCGTGACGGCATCGAGGCCGGCTTCGATAGCTGCATGTATCTCGTCGTCAATTGCCATGTCGTGGCCGGCGGATACGCCTATACCCGCTTCCTTGAGACGCTTCACGAGGGCGATGGCCCCTTCCAGCTCGGGGGCCAGGGTGACGCGCCTGATGACGTCGGCGTTGGCAAGGACGAAGTCTGACGCCGCTGCGTCGGGCTTCCTGAGCCAGCTCTTGTCCTGGGCCCCCGCGTTGGGCGGGGACAGGAAGGGTCCCTCGAGGTGGACGCCCAGGATCTCGGCGCACCCGGCGGGAGTGGCGCGCATGAATTCGCGGACCACGTCGAAGGCGCGGCCGATAGCCGGTAAAGGGGCGGTCAGCGTGGTCGCGAGGAAACTCGTGGTGCCCCTTGACGCGTGGAAGCGGGCCACCGTGGCAACGGCTTCGGCCGTCGCGTCCATTATGTCAGAGCCCATGCCTCCGTGGGTATGTATATCGACGTAGCCGGGCGCTACGAAGGCGCCGGCGGCGTCGTGACGCGAGGTCGCGCCGGCGGCGCCCGACGAACCGGCCGGCGTTATCCGCGTTATCCGGCCGGATTCTATGAAAAGGTCTACGAGCCCGCCTCCGGGGATAGTCTCGAGAAGCCTGGCGTTGGCGATTATCAATGACATGCATACACCTGCCTGAAGAAAGGCCTAGCCTTTTACCGCGCCGGCGGTGAGGCCGGCGATTATCTTGTTGTGGAGGAAGACGTAGGCGAGCACGCTCGGCAGCATCGACAGGACGATGGCGGCGAACATGCCGGCGTAGTCGGTTATGAACTGGCTCGTGAAGAAACGTATGCCCAGCTGGATTGTCCGGGCGGAGACGCTGGAAGTCAGGAGCATCGCCATGACGAACTCGTTCCAAGCGAATATGAAGCAGAAGGTACCTGCGGTGACCAGGCCCGAACGGGACAGCGGTAGAATTATCTCGGTATAGCGCTGGTAGAATCCGCAGCCGTCTATTATCGCCGCCTCCTCCAGTTCCTTGGGTATTGTGCTCATGAAGGACGTCACGAGGAAGATTGACACCGGGATGTTTATTGCCGAGTAGACGAGCACGAGGGTCCCGAGTTTGTCATAAAGACCCAGCCTCGTCACCAGGGTGAAGTAGGGAACCATGAATGCGATGATCGGGACGAGGATACCGGCTTCGAGGATGGTGCGCAGCGTATCCCTGCCCCTCCAGGTTTCCCGTGCCAGGACGAAGCCGGCCATCGACGATACCAGGAGGTTGAGTACAACGGTGCCCGCTGCCACCAGGACGGAGTTGAGGAAAAGGCGGGCCAGATCGGCCATCGCAACCGCGTTGGCGTAGTTCTCGAGCGCCGGCTTGGCCGGCAGGGAGAATGGCGAAGCCTGGATCTCAAGGTTGGTTTTGAAGGAGTTGAGCACAAGCCAGAGAGGTGGTAGAACGGCCGCCGCGAGGAAGAAAAGGAGTATGCCCCACTTGATTATACCGAGGGTCAACGAGACGGGAGTTGCCTTGGAGCGCATGGAACGCCTCGCCACCTTCATTGGCCCGCCTCGGCCATGGGGTCAGAGCGGCCGAGGATTCGGCGGATCGCGACTATTACCACTGTCCCGAGTAGTATGAGGATGACGCCGGCGGCGCTGGCCTCGCTGTACCTGAGGGCGTCCATCTTGAGGAAGAGGTCTATGCCCATCGTCGTCGTCGCGTACGCCGGGCCTCCGCCGGTCATCAGGTAGCTGGCCTCGAAATGTCGCATGCCGTAGGCCATCGCCAGGGTCATCGACGTCACGATGGTGCCCCGGAGCATGGGCAATGTGATGCGGAACTCCTGCTGCAGCGTCGTCGCCCCGTCAATCTCCGCGGCTTCGTAAAGCTCCCGGGGTATGCTCATCGACGCGGCAAGCACGATTATCATGAAATATCCTATGTAGAGCACGCTCTGGAAGACGATAGCCGCGAGCGCTGTCTCAGTATGGCCCAGCCAGTTACGGGGTTCGAGGCCCAAGAGCCCCCGGAGGCCGTTCAACGCTCCGTACTGGGGGTTGTACATAGCCGTCCATACCATGGCGAGGGCGACCGTCGATATGACGTTGGGCAGGAAATAGACGGTACGGAGGGCCTTCCAGCCCCGCGGCTGTCTGGCCAGGATCAGCGCGACGAGGACCGCCAGCGGCACTTGAACGAAGCCCAGGGCAAGGGCCCATATGAGGTTGTTACGTATTGCCAGGCGGAACGTCGGGTCACCGAGCAACTTCACGAAATTCCCGAGGCCGATGAAGCGCATAGCGCCTATGCCCCGCCACCTCGTCAGGCTGGTGATGATGGTGAAGACGAATGGATAGACGAAGAACGCCGCGAACAGGATGAGCACCGGCGCGAGGAAGAGGGCGATCTTGAACGCGTTTGGGTTTCGGCGTCGTTTCATTGTCTGCCTTTGACCGGGTGCCCAGCTCCCGAAGTCGCGGTCGCGGCTTCGGGGGAATGGGCCGCAGAGGGACTCAGCGATCGATCTTCCTCTCTACCAATGAGCAGAATTGCTCGGGCGTGATCTTGTCGAGAACGAGGGCTCCCAGCTGCTGGGCGAATTCGAGTGTAGCCTCGGCGCCGTAGGCGGATTGGAGGTGGCCCGATGTGACCCTGGATTTGGCTGCCAGGTCGTAGAACTGCTTCTGGAAGGGGTCGAGGGGAATGTACCCGGAATCCACGGCGAACATCGCGCCGGAGCTTGCGGCGAGCGCGTTTATGCTCTCTGCGCTTGTCAGGTACTTGAGGAATTCGACGATCGCGGCCTTTCTGGCGGCGTTCTTGGTCTCGCCGGCGGCTATGTTGGCCTGGAGTATGCTGATCATCATGTTCCTGGTCGTGCCGACGACCGGCGCCGGAGCGACTACTATGCTGTTGAAGAACGGCGTGGCCCTAAGGTCGGCCCGGCCGGCGTACCAGGGGCCGTTGGAAAATACGGCGGTCCTACCCGAGAGGAAGTGCCCACCTGATACGCCGGCTCCCGCGCCGACCGCGTCCGGCGTCGAGTAATCAACGAACATGCGCTTGAGTATCTTGGCGGATTCGACGAATACCTTGTCAGTGAAGGGCTTGTCCCAGACGTTGGCGCCTCCCTGGGAGACGGCGAGATGCGAGAACCAGAGCATGCTCGTCCAGGCGTTGGTGTCCCCGCTCATCTGGCTCATCGGCGTCACGCCCATGGCCTTGAGCTTGTCCATCGCGGCCCAGAACTCGCCGATCGTGCCGGGTATGCTCGTCACGCCGGCCTTCTTGAGCATGTCGGTGTTATACCAGATGGGCAGGACCGCGGTCTCGAAGGGCAGGGTCTTGAGCTTCTTGTTTACAGTCGACTGCGCTACGGCGCCTTGGTCGAACGAATCCTTCCAAGAGCCGGTCAGGACCTTGGAGAAGTCCATGAGGAGGGGGGAGTCGTAGAATACCTTTGTTGTCGCGTTGAGCTGGAAGGTGAAGATGTCCCCAGGGGACTGGCCCGCCGCCAAGGATGTCCGTACCTTCTGCTCGTAGGCGTTGTAGTCGGGCTGGGGCTCGATCTCGACCTTGATCTTGCCCGAGTTGGCTTTGTTGAATGACTCGACTATCTGGGCTATTGCCGGTGCCTTGGAATCCTTGCCCACCCATATGGACGGCCACTTGAGGACGATTTCGCTGGACTGGGCCGCCAGCGTCATTGGCAGGGTTACGAGTGCTATGGCCGCGACGCCGAGCGCGCGGAAGGTAGTCAGTTTCATAATGCCTCCTTCTTCAACTTTCACTGAGTAAGTTAATACACGGTATTAGAGGAATTACATCCTGTCAAGTTAAAACATTGGCTAGTTCGTCGAAGCTTGCATCCACCCCGAGCTGGCATAGGCCGGGAGGCGG
>CAZKJA010000121.1:4039-9602 GCA_964552925.1 uncultured Treponemataceae bacterium | reverse complement strand
ATTCTGGAACCCTTTGTGCAGTCTTCCCTGACCGACAACGAAGGCGGTACCGGGCTCGGCCTGGCCATCAGCACCCGTTTCATCACGATGATGGGAGGCACCCTGGACGTGACGAGCGAAGTTGGAAAAGGTTCCAGCTTCAGCTTTACCGTTCGTCTGACAGAAACTGACAGGCGTCCGGAAGCGGAACAGGAAAACTCCGTACCCGTAGCTGTCAAAGAAGGATATTCAATACCCATTCTTATCGTTGACGACAAGACAACCAACCGCTTGGTACTCAAGGAGATGCTGGAGGCGGTAGGCTTCGTGACAATGGAGGCGGAAAACGGAAAGGAAGCGGTAGACAGGGCCAGACAGCTGAAACCAGCGGCTGTACTCATGGATATCCGGATGCCGGTTATGGATGGATACCAGGCGGTCAGACTCATCAAGGATGACCCGGAATTGTCTGCTGTCAAAGTTTTCGCGCTGACTGCAAGCGCCTTCCGGCACGATGAAGACCAGATCAGGGCAGCCGGATTTGACGGATATCTGGCCAAGCCTTTCAAGCAAGGCGCCCTGTTTGCCCTGCTGCGCGACAAGACCGACATACAGCTGGTCTACGAATCGCCTTCCGTCGTGGATCAGAACACACCTATCGATCCGGAAAGCCTTGATTACCTCGCCCTTTCGGCACTTCTCACCCAGTCAGAATTGGAATCCATAAAACGATGGATACTTATCAACGACTTTGGGGCGGTATCAACTTTCGCCGAGCAGCTACGGAAACGAAGCCCGGAGCTGTCAAGACTTCTACTGGGTTATGCTTCGTCGTTCGACGAAGAAGGGCTTTCATTGTTGATGGAGAAGCTGGAGGCGCCGCATGGCCGAGCCTGAAAAATCAAGGATACTCATCGTCGATGACATAGAGGAAAACCTTAAGGTGCTTACGGACACGCTTGTGCATGATGGGCACTATCCCCTGCAGGCCAAGAGCGGCGAACGCGCTGTACAGATTGCCAAAGCCGCGCTTCCAGACTTGATACTCCTTGATATCCGCATGCCGGGGATGGACGGCTTCGAGACCATCAAGGTGCTCAAAGGCGATGCGGCAACCAAGGATATTCCGGTTATTTTCATATCCGCTCTCAACCAGGTGGAGGACAAGGTTCAGGGCTTCAAGTCGGGAGCCGTTGACTATGTTTCCAAGCCATTCCAGAAGGAAGAAGTCCTGGCCCGCGTCAGCACCCACCTTAAACTGCGCATGGCTCAACGGCAGGTGGAAGAAGAACGCCGGAAATCCGACAAGCTCCTCCTCAACATGCTACCCGAGGCAGTTGCCGATGAACTCAAGGAAAAGGGTTACAGCGAGCCACAGAGCTTCGATGCGGTGAGCATACTTTTTTCCGATATTGTCGACTTCACGCGATTGGCCGCGACATTCGATCCCAGGTATCTAATAGCGGAATTGAATGACATCTTCACCCACTTTGACGCCATCATGTCCAGCCACGGCTGCGAGCGCATCAAGACAATAGGCGATGCGTACTTCGCGGTAGCAGGAATACCCAAGCCTTTACCGGATCACGCCTTCGCGCTGGTATCGGCTGCCAGGCAGATGATGGACTTCCTGAAAGCCAGGCGGGAGTCTGGCGGCTCGCCCTGGAACGTCCGGATCGGCATTCACAGCGGCCCCGCTATAGCTGGTATCGTCGGCACAGAGAAGTACCTGTACGACGTGTTTGGCGACAGTGTCAATATTGCCAGCCGTATGGAAAGCCTGTCCGAACCTGGGCGCATCAACATTTCAGGCGCAACAAAAGACATGCTGGCCGGCCGTATCGAACTGGAAAGCCGCCGGGCGCTTGAAGTCAAGGGCAAAGGCCCTATGGACATGTTCCTGGTCAAATGATCGGGGGCTGGCTCAGGCGAAGCGGTCTACCACCGTCACGCCCGTACCCCGGAAGCTGTCCATGTCGGCTAGCTCGGTCGCGGCCTGATCCAGGCTGATGGTCTTGCCGATAAGCTTCTTGGGTTGGAGCGTGCCCGCGTGTATCATCCCGAGCATCGCGGGGTAGCGGTGGGCCTGCATGCCGTGGCTGCCTACAATCTCGAGTTCCCTGGCGATCACCAGGTCCATCGGAACCGCCGGGTGATGGTGGTCGCCGAGCATAAGGCCGACCTGTACGTGCCGCCCGCGCTTGCGCAGGCAGGCTATCGAGTTGAAGCAGGTCGCCGGGCTTCCGAGCGCGTCGATGGAGGCGTGGGCGCCGCCGCCGCTCAGCTCGATGATTTCCTTGACGACGTCTCCTTGACGGGCGTCTATCGTCGCGCATGCGCCCAGGCTTGACGCCAACGCTAGCTTTTCCGGCGAAATGTCGACCGCGATGACCTTGGCGCCTTGGGCGCTGGCTATCATTATCGCCGAAAGACCGACGCCGCCGCACCCGTGCACGGCGACCCATTGGCCCGCCGAGACCCTGGCCTGGTCGACCATCGCCCTGAACGAGGTCACGAAACGGCAACCGAGGCTGGCCGCCGTCACGTCGTCTATGGTATCTGGAAGCCGTACCAGGTTCACGTCAGCGTGGTCGAGCGCGACGTACTCGGCGAAGGATCCCCAATGGGTGAACCCCGGCTGGGACTGGTGGTCGCAGACTTGTTGGTTCCCAGCGGCACACTGCGGGCAGCTGCCGCACGCGCATACGAAGGGCGCGGTCACCCTGTCGCCGAGTTTCCAACGATTGACGCCTTTGCCCAGGGCGACTATCACGCCGGCGAGTTCGTGCCCAGGCACGTGCGGCAGCTGTATGTCAGTGTCGTGGCCCATCCACCCGTGCCAGTCGCTGCGGCACAGGCCGGTCGCCTTTACCTTGACGACCACCCCGCCGTCCCGAGGCTCCGGATCGGGCACGTCGCGTACGTGCATCGCCTTGGCGAATTCATCTATTACCACGGCTCTCATGGGGAAGCTCCTTGATGGATTGTTTTTGGATCCAGTCTGCCAGCGGGATTACTTCCCGTCTACTCCGCCGGCGTCCGGTTTGTGACCCTTGAGCGGGTACAGGAAGCGCTTTATCTTCTGCGTCGGCGTCTTCTCGAATGGCTCGTGGTGTATGACCACTTTCGAGACCTTGCTGAACGCGGCGAGACCCGAGTTCACATCCTTGCGGACACGCTCGAGCAGTTCCTCCGATGAACGCTCGAAATCCTCGAGGCTGTCCTTTGCGCGCGCCTTCAGGTCGTCGAGCACTTCCTGCTTCAATTGCACGAGGGCGGTGAGGCTCGTGCCTTCGCTCATCACCAGCGATTCGGCGACGAAAGCGGACTTGTTGATAAGCGCCTCGATCTCCTCGGGGTAGATGTTCTCGCCGGAGGCGCCTAGGATCATGGTCTTGAGCCTGCCCCGTATGAAGAGCCTGCCATGCTTGTCGAAGATGCCCAGGTCTCCGGTCCGGAACCAGCCGTCCTCGGTGAATACCTCCGCGGTCTTCGCGGGGTCTTTGTAATAGCCTTGCATCACGTTCGGGCCGCGTGCCTGGATCTCACCTTCGCCGGTGTCGGGCTTGGGATCCGCTATGCGGATCTCGACGCCCTTGAGGGCCGGTCCCGTCGAGCGGTAGAAGGTCTTGAACGGGCCGCAACCGGCCAGCAGCGGGGCGGTCTCGGTGAGCCCGTAGCCGATCGCGTAGGGGAACTTCGCGTCGAGGAGGAAGGCTTCCACGTCCGGCGCGACGGCCGACCCGCCTATGCCGAAGAAGCGCAGGTGGCCGCCGAAGGTCTTCTTGAGCTTGATCCCGGCAAGGCGGTGGAGGAGGGGGCGCAACGCCTCATGCTTGTAGGCGCCCATCTTCTGCAAGGCGGGCAGGACGCTGGAACGGTACACCTTTTCGATGATAAGCGGAACCGACAACATTATCGTCGGCTTGACCTTTTGGAGCGCCGGCAAAAGCACCGAGGCTACAGGAGGCTTGTCCAGGTACCATACGGAACTGCCTTGCGCGACAGCGTTGATGAAGCCGAGCGTGCACTCGTAGGTATGGGCAAGCGGCAGGATCGACAGGAACCTGTCGGTCCTGTGCATGCGTATTATCGACCTGGAGGCTATCACGTTGGACACCAGGTTCTTGTGCGACAGCATTACGCCCTTGGAGTTGCCTGTCGTCCCCGAGGTGTATAGCACGGCGGCGAGGCTGTCTTCCTCGACCGGCGGGAAGGTCGCCTCGAGCGAGATCCCTGGCGCGGCCTTTCGTGACTCGGGTGACGCGAGCGACTCGACCGGGATCACAATACCCTTGAAAGCGCCGATCTTGACTTTCAATTTTTCGGACACCACTACTGCCTTGGCTTCTGAATGCGCGATTATGTTGGCAACCTGCTCCGGGATGAAATCGGTGAGAATCGGCACGATCACGAAGCCGGCGGCTGTCGCCCCGAGGTAGGCGATACCCCATTCGGGCCGGTTTTCCGACAAAACGACTACCCTGTCGCCGCTTTTGAGGCCTCCATCGGCAAGTCGCCTGGCGAATACGCCAGACAGGGCCGCCAGGTCTTTGTAGTTCAAGACAGTGGAGCCATCGACGGTGCCGAGCGCGGGTCGTTCGGCGTAATCTGCGGCGCTCTGCGTCAAGATGTCACGGAGCGTGAGGCGGGCTAATTTATACACGGTACCTTCTTTCGCGGCCGGAAGCGCTACCGCGTGAAATAGAAAACGTATGCTCAAGTAGACAATTTCGGGTAGTTAAGGTTGCGTTCGAGAAATGATAGCATGGATACCCGTTAAGCGGGGGCTAATTTGATACAAGCAAGCTCTTTACAGCGTGTGCGGAGACAAGGCATGCTGGAGGCGACGCGATTCTGGTGTATACTATCGTTGAGATGTCATATCAAACGGAGAGACGCATGAGTCGAAACGCCCCTTCCCGACACCACATCCTGCGAATTGCGGCGGTATTGTCTCTGCTGGTTTTTGGGGTGGTAGGGGCGTGGGGTGTGGATTATGTATGGGATGGTAATAGTGATTTTGATGGTGGCGACGACACCAGTTGGAACGATCCGCTCAACTGGACCGCGGATTCAGGTTCCCCTGCGGGTGCAGGGGATACGGCTGCATTCGGGAATTTTACCGTTACCCTGACCAATATCCCGGGAGGCACGGCGGCTGGGACTCTTACGCTGAATAA
Organism: uncultured Treponemataceae bacterium; assembly: GCA_964552925.1. Lineage (GTDB taxonomy): Bacteria > Spirochaetota > Spirochaetia > Treponematales > UBA12059 > SZUA-370. Next base: position 4,440 of record CAZKJA010000121.1, on the reverse strand, counting down.
CGCTGGCGCTGCCATTACGCTGGGCACGGCGCTGACAGTCGATACGCTTGATGTCGCCGCGGGCAGTCTCTCCATCGGTGCCAATGCGCTGACAGTCAATGGCAATCTTTCTGCCTTGGGTACGATTACCCAGACCACCGGAGTACTGACAGTCGGCGGAACCGCAACGTTTACCCCTGGTGCAGGCAATTCCATCGCATTGGGTACGGTTTTGAATGACTTTGCGACCATCACAGTAACGAATGGTTTGAATGCAGCATTCCGGGACGCTAACTCCATCATACTGGGTGCCATAACGATAACCGGTGACTTGACGCTCGATACGGGTGGGGCGATCACGGATACCGGCGCCGTGGTGGCGGGCGGAACGACGAGCCTGACAGCCGGAGCGAACGCGATCA
>CAZKJA010000121.1:0-3939 GCA_964552925.1 uncultured Treponemataceae bacterium | reverse complement strand
GCTGACGACCAGCTCGACGGCGGGGACCGTCCTCGACTTCGTCGGCCACACGGTCGCCGGCTTCACTGCGAGCAACACCGTCTCCAACCCGGTGAGCCTTGCGAACACGGGTGCCCTGTCGATCACGGCCGCCGGGATCAGCCAGTATTCCGGCGGCACGGTGACGATCCTGAACACGGGCGCCGTCACGCTCTCAGGCGCGGTAAGCGCCGGCACCGGGACTATAGCGATCGACACGCTGGGCGCGGGGACGATCACCGGGACGGGCGTTTTGACCGCGGACACGATCAACCTGCAGACGACGGCCGCCAGCTCGGGGCGCGTCGGGACGAGCGCCGTGTTGCCGCTGAACACTGCCGGGACGACCACCCTCGCCATAGGCCCAGCGGCGCCAGTCGATTATATTTATATCAGCCACACGGGAAACCTCGCGATAACAAGCGATATCAGCAGCTCGAGCGCAACCAATGGCATATCGTTGGCGTTGACTGGAGCGGGGGCGATATTCATGCACTCAGGCGGGAGCCTGGCGACTTCGAATGCCCAGCCTCTCACTATAATTTCTGATAACTTCAGCCTGACCGGCGGCACGATGTCCGCCGGCGCGGGAACGATGACGCTGCGCGCCATGACAAACGGACGGGCGATATCGTTGGGTGCCGGCGGCTCGGGCCTTGGGCTGGACAGCGCAGAGCTTGATACGCTCCGGGGTTCGGGCACGGTCGCCATCGGCGATACCAATACGGCCGCCATCAGTACCGATGGGGCCGTGGCGTTCAACGTGCTTCTTTCGGCAAACGTCACCCTGACCAACGGCGCTGCCACGATCACCTTGAACGACAGCGTGTCGACAGCCGGGAACCTCACCCTGGTTTCCGGAGGCGTCGTCTCCGGGACCGGCGCCCTCACAATCGGCGCGCTCGGTGCGAATTCGCTCACGGTCACCGCGGTCGGAGGAATAACGCTCTCCAACATCACAAACCGCGCCGCGAACGTGTCGTTGTCAAACTCGACCGGCGGCGATATCGCCTACTCGAACAATCGCGCCTTAACCGTCGCCGCCGGTAATACCTTCGCCGGTGGCTTGGTCGGCATTACTAATTATACCGGGCTCATGACGCTGGCGGCAGGTGGCGTTAGCGCGAGCAATGGGGACATCACCCTTGTCTCGGATGACATGAATCTACTTCCAGGTACGGTTACGGCAGGCAACGGGGATGTCTCATTGTATCCAGCCACGCTTTCGGTTGATATTTCGCTGGGCACAGGAGGTTCCGGGCTCGGGCTTTCTGACGCCGAGATAGATCGAATCACGACGACTGGCTCGTTGTCATTCGGCAGTACGACGCAGACCGGCAACATCACTGTTGACGGTATAACGAGCGTCACAGCGGCGAGCGGCGCCGTCTCGTTGCTGACCGAAGGCGGGGACATCGCCATCGGCGCGGCTATGAGCGTCCCCGGGAATCTGGGCCTCAACGCGCGGGCCAACGGAGCCGCCATTACCGGCGCCGTTACCGGCGCGGGCATCCTGACGGCAGGACCGGCGGGAGCGAACGCGCTCGCGGTGGTAGCGGGTGCAGGGGTCAACCTCAGCGGGAACAACCTGGCATCGACAGTGACTATTACCAATTCTTCCTCGGGCAATATCGCGTACGTCAACAACCGGGTTGTATCGGTATCGGCGATAAATTCGGCGGCCAACGGAACAGTATCCTTGACGAACAACGCGGGAACGACGGCGATCGCCGCGCCAGGCGTCACGACGAGCGGTGCGGGAGCTGCTGACATAACAATCGCGAGCGCCGGAGCTATCACCCAAAACGCCGTTATCACGACCTCCGGAACCGGTTTCGTCCGCATCGGCGCTACCGCTGGCGGCATGACTCAAGGCGCGGTTATCACCGCGCCCGGCGGCCTCGTCGTGACCGGCGCCGGAGCGTTCAACCTGACGCAGGCCAACGCCGTCGGAACGATGGCGGCGAGCCTTGCGGGAGCCCTGACAGTCACCTCGACTGGCGGCATCGTGGTCGGTACTGTCGACCTGAGTACCGGCGTGGCCGTCGGCGCCAACGCCTTCACGCTTACCGCGGGCGGAGCCGGCAGCATAACGCAGACGGAAGCGATCGCGTGCAGTACCCTGATTATGACAGCGGGTGGACTTATCGACCTGCAGCACGTCGCCAACGCCATAACGACGCTCGGGGCGGTAAGCCGCGGAGGGGCGTTCTCCCTGAACGACTCGGCCGGCGGGCTCATTCTTACTGGCCCGGTCACCGCGGGCGTCATCTCCAACGCTGTGGCGATCACCACCTCTGGCGGCGCCCTCGCCGTCAACGGCAACGTGTCGACGAGCGGCGCGAACGACGTGACGCTTACCGGAACGGGCGTCACGCAGGCGGCTCTCACCACCGTCGACTCCGGCGCGGGCATCATAACGATAGACGGCAGCGACGGCGCCATCAGCCTCGCAGGCAACCTGACCACGACAAACGCAACAGCGACGGCGATAGTGATCCGGGACGCGACGAGCGCCGTTCTCGGCAACACGAGCTCGACAGCGGGCCGGCTGGTGCTCGGCCTGATCGCCCCCGACGACCTGACCGGGGCCATTACGCAGACCGCCCTAACCACGTTGTCTACGAACGAACTCGAAATTGTTTCGAACGGCACGATAAACCTGACAAACGCCGGCAACGCGATCAGTACGCTCTTGGCAGTCACCAGGGGCGGGGCGTTCCAGTTGCTCGATTCCGTCGGTGGACTCACCGTGACCGGCCCCGTGACGGCGGGCACCATCACAAACGCGGTGACCATCACGACGCAAGGCGCGCTTCTAACCGTGAACGGCAATATATCCACGAGCGGCGCCTTCAATATCGCGCTCTCCGGCACCGGAGTCACGCAAGGCGCGGGCTCCACCATAAATGGGGGAAGCGGCACCATCAGCCTCGACGCCAACGACGGCGCGTACCTGCTCTCGGGCACGATGACGACGACAAACGCCACCGCCTCGGCCATAACCCTCATCGACTCAGGCGCCGCCCAAATCGGCAACCTGTCCGCGACGCTCGGCGGGATAGTCCTCGGTCAGGCGGCCGGGAACAGCATCTCGGGCAACCTGAGCCAGACTGGCGGCGCGACGATAGCGTGCGCCACCCTTTCGATCGTGGCGGGCGGGAACGTCACGCTAACCGAGGTCGCCAACGCCTTGGGCACCGTCTCGAGCGCCAGCGGGATCAATTTCAGCCTTGACGACGCCGACGGATACATCGTGACAAGTTTGACTTCGACCGGCACCGTGCTTCTCCAGAGCCAGGCCGGGAATATCACGCTCAACGGTACTGTCAGCTCGACCGGAGGCGCCATAACGCTGAATCCTTCCGGCACTATAGTACTCAATTATTTCGCGGGCAACGTTCTATCAACCGCGGCCGCGGACATCAACCTGCAGAGGCCGGTCAACCTCACAAACAATGCAACCATCACGACGGGTGCCGGCTTGGGGAACATCGTGTTCCTCGATGCGGTAACCCGCGATGCTGCCGCGCGAACGCTCGCTTTGACCGCTGGTACCGGTTCGGTGGCGTTCGCGTCGACGGTGGGTACGGTAGGGGCCCCGTTGGGAGCGATCACCGTCAACTCGGCCCTGAACGTGGCCGGGAACGTTGCGGCAGGGGTTGACGCGGGGACGATATACTCGACGGCCTTCACGCAGGCGGCCGGAACCGGGACGACGCGGCTGGGAGAGATCCACGCGACGGCGGGCAATATAGCGATAACCAACTCGGCCATCGTGCACAACGGCACCGTCGACGCGACCGGAACGTATACGTCGACCGGGGGCACGGTCGACGTGAACGCCGCGGTGAACGCTGTCTCCGGGTTCAACTCCACAGGCACGACATTCGACAATACCGGCGGTACCATAACGACGAC
>CAZKJA010000120.1:0-9634 GCA_964552925.1 uncultured Treponemataceae bacterium | reverse complement strand
CCCCCGCGCCGTCGGGTACAGCGCGCAGGGCCGGCAATGCCGAGGCAATCGATGGAGCCCAACGGGCGGACACGGCCGCCGCCTCCGTCGGCACGACGGAGCGCAGGAAAGGTTTTGCGGCATTGTCGGCTGCCAGGAGGCGCGCGAAGATTGACCGTACAGCTTTTGTGGACGGGTGTCCGTCCGGGTCGCCTTGGAACACTTCCGACTTGAACTCGTCCCAGCCGATGAAGCGACGCGCCGGCAAGGCACGTTTTCCGCTCGCGGAGAGGACTGCCGCCATTGTGGATTCGGCCGCTACCTTGCTGGGAAAGACAAACCGGGAGCGCTTGTCCGGCAGACGGCCGAGCGTTTCCCTGAGTATGGCCTCCGACATCCGTCACGCACCCTTCGGAAACTGGAACGGCACAGGCACTCCCTATGGTTTTTTGTTCTTCGGAACCGGCGGCGACGCGGGGGGCTCCGATAGCGGGCCGCCGAAAAGCTCCAGGCTCCACCTGCTTTCCCGCGCCGCCTTGTCGATGCGGTCGAGGGCCGTCAGCGCGACTTTCGGCATGACCGCCCCTGTCGCGACGGAAACCGCGGCGGCCAGGACCGACGCGAGAGCGTAAGCGTCAGCGTTGAACCAGGTGGTTCCTTCCCACACGTTGACCCCGAGGAGCGAGCGGACCTCGTCGTTCGAGGCGATGGCTTCCGCTATCATTCGAGGGGTGATCGATGCGACGCCGCCCGGACCCGCGTGGCGCAGTATCGCGGAAACCAGCGCCATCGCCGCAAGCGCGAAGCGGGCTGACCTGTCGGCGATCGCGCGGTCGACCCCCGCGCCCGCGAGGGCTTCCCCGAGTTTCCGGGCCATGCCCCAGGAGTCTGCCAGGAGCCTCGCCTTCGTCGGGTTTCCCGCTGTGTGGACAAGCGAGGCGAAGGGCACGAGCGCCGCGAACGCGGCCAAGGCTTCCGGGGCCCCGGGGACCGCTTCCACGCGCCTGGCGAGCGTTTCGGCGGGGGTTTCGGGCACGCCCGGCCTCGGTGCCAGGCGCGAGCCGGGCAGCAGGGATACGGCGCTCTTTATCACTTTCAGGCTTGTCTGCATCATGTCGGCCGCGCGCATGCGCCCGATCTGCACCGGCGGCAGGCTGTCGGCGATATCCGCCAGAGGCGCGGCCACGAATGCCAGCGAGGTCAGGGACTCGATCGTCACGGGCGGCACGAAAGCCCCGGGCAACGGGTCTTGTACCGCCTGGGCGCCTGGCATCGTTTCCTCAAGGTGGGTTACCGCGAGCTTCCAGAAGTCGAAACCGAAAGCCGCCGACCACGCGCGGTACAATTCGCCGTAACGCAGGTCCTCGAGGGCGTCGGCGACGTTCGGCACGCCCGACCCGCCGAGCGCGTCGTGGAGCGCGGTGTATGAACCAAAGGCATCGTCCTCGACCTCGTATATGTCGAGGAATACCTGGCATTGGAAACCCTCGAGCATGACGCCGAGGCCGGATCGGATCAAGTCGTCGGACCTGCGCAGGTAGCGAAGCCCGCGGCGCGTCTCGAAAAGGATCGCGAATCTGAGCGGACCGCCGCGCAGCCGCAGTCCTTCGGCCAGGCTCTTGTCGGCCAGGGGCCTCGAGCCATCGGCGCGCTTCTCCGCGTACGAGCACGAACGGAGCACCGTGCCCCGCGAACGTTCCCAGCCGTTGTTGTACAAAACGAGCGCCCGTTGGTCGCCGTAACCGTTCGAGTACGCGAATACGTTCTCGTCGACCGAGCCGTCGGGACGGACAAGGTCGTAGAGGAGGAACTCGTCGACGCCCGAGAACAGGTAGCGCCGCTTGAGAAGGGGGAATATCTCGCGCTCGTGCCGCCGAATGAAGAGCTCGTCCGGCGATTCGTCCTTGTACGCCCTGCGGTATTCCATGCCGTACTTCTCTGTGAAGCCTTCCACCTGGCCGTGGCCGAACATCGGGAGGCCGGGCATCGTCGCCATCATCGAGCAGACGCCGAAGTAATGGTCCCCCGAGCCGAACTGCGCGACGGCGGGTTCCTCGTCCGGGTTGTTCATGAAGTTGACGAAGCGCTTGAGTATGTCCTTGTCGAATTCCAGGGTGTTCCTGATCGTCTGGCGGTACTCGGCGTTCTTTTTTTCCTTGAGCATGTTCATGAATGAGGAATTGTAGACGCGGTGCATGCCCAGCGTCCGAACGAAGTACCCTTCCATCATCCAGAATGCCTCGGCGAGGAGCAGCGTCTCCGGCGCTTCGGACGCGCACATGTCGACAACCTCGCGCCAGAACTCCTCGGGTATGCGCGCGTTGAAGACCTCGGTCGGCATGGCTGACTCGAACCTGCTCGCGATGGCGCCGCCGGAACCGGGTTCCGGGTACCAGAGCCTGCGGATCGAGCGCTTGGCCAGGACCATCGCCGCGTCGAAGCGAATTATAGGGAAGTTCCTGGCGACGTGGAGGATCCTCTCCTTGACAGCCTCGCGGGCGGTCGGGTTCAGGAAATCTATCTGCGCCGTGTCGTTCCACGGCATGCTCGTTCCGTCGTTGCCGTGGTAGAGGTAGACGGTCTCGCCCGTCCAGAAGTCGACCCGCTTGAAGACGACGGCCGCGTCGTGCCTGTCGTAGTAATGGTCCTCGAGCCACAATCCGTACCGGCCGTCCCCGGACAGGTTCTCGCCGTTGAAGGAGTACGACGGGAATGGTGGAGTGTTCCTGCGTATGAACAGGTCCGGCCTGTCGCGAACCCACGCCGAATCGAGGCCTGTGTGGTTGGGCACCATGTCCGCGGCCAGGCGGATGCCCCTGGCCTCGGCCTTGCGCCTCAGGGTCTCGAGGGCTGGCCAGCCGCCGAGCTCCAGGGCGATCTCGTAGTCGAAGAGCGAGTAGGCGCTGGCGGCGGCCTCGGGGTTGCCGCACAGTTCCTTTATGCGCCGGCTCGCGTGGCTGCGTTCCCATACGCCTATCAGCCATAGCGCGTTGAAACCGCGCGAGGCGAGGATGTCGAGTTCCGCCTCCGGGATCGCGTCGAGAGTCCTTATCTCGCGGCCGTAGGTCCTGGATAGCTGGTCGAGCCACACGAGCGAGCTCTTCGCTATCATCACGACGCGGGGCATCCAGTCCTTGTCCAGGCTGAAACGCTCGTATTCGTGGTCGAGGCCTTCGTACGTGAACACCTGGGTGGGGCCGGGACCCGGAGGGAAGCGCAGCCTCTCCTCCTCGTCGAGCATGTCAAGGCCGCCGAGCAGCCTCGACAAACGGTCGCCCAGCATCATCCCCCACTTTCGCCGCATGTAGTCCAGTTGTCCGGCCAGCGAGTGGGGGCTGGCGAGCATCGGCGCCCTGAGCATGGTGATAAGATCCTCACCGCCGGGCCCGAATGGCTTCAAGGACCTGAGGGTGGCTTCCGTCGCGTCGAGCAAGGGATCTATCGGCGCTTCGGCCTTCAGAGGCCTGTTGTCGAAAAGGAATCGGTACCTGGTCAGGGCGGGATTCTCGTTCTCAAGCCGCAAGAGGAGCAGTTCCTCGAGCGCGACAGGCTCCTTGCCTACGCCGTCGGAGAGGCCGCCGAGCCAGGAATCGGGGGATTCCCCACCGGAATACACGGCGGAGGGCGGAAACTCCCGCGCGAACGAAACGAGGCTGATCTTGGTCGGCGCAGGCCCCAGGCTGTCCCGGGCGGCTTCGAGGGCTATATCGAAGGCCGCCGCCTCGACGCTCTCCCGGTACAGCGAGCAGATCGCGTGCAGGATTTCCTCGATGAGCGCTATCGCGTTGATCGTCCCCGCGGTGATTGCCCTCTCGGGGTGGTTCTTCGCGTCGTTCCTCTCGTTGATCCTGGCCGCGAACGCGCGTGCCTGGCCGTAGTCTGCGAACACGACGCTACCGGCAGTGGAAAACGGCGCGCCCTCGAGACCGTACTCCTCGCGGGTCTTCCTGGATACGTGGAATTCATAGCGTTGTGTAGCAGCCGGGGGCGACGCGCGGGGAGAAGCGTCCTTTTCCAAGGCGAAATTGACGGAGAACTCCTTGTCGCCCGGTGTCTTCATCCCCGCTCCCTTCTTGGCTGCCCGTATCGTGCGAACTGTCTTCTCTGGTGACCTAGGAGCCTGTCGGACTTAGGATCGCAATTAAAATGCAAACGGAAAATTTTTCCGTATTCGGTGCTTTTTTGCTGGATTCGGCGTTCCGCGGCGTAAAAAAGGCTCGCCTTCACCCAGCAAAAATCCTAAGCCTGACAGGCTCCTACGATGATACCTTATCGGTACTGCGCGCACAAGGATATTTACCGGCATTTACTTTGAAGGCATGACATGGGAAAGGATCCAACCGAGGCCGTATAATAGCGGCAAGTGCGAAAGGTAGACCGCGAGCGACCATTTCCCGATGGCTGCCAGCATCGCCAGCGCCCAAGCTGGCTTCCTGGGCGTCTTGTCCGCTATGCCCGCGTCGACGTGGTGCTCACCTGGACGGTGCTCACCTAATCGGTGCGCGAAGTCGTGTGCCGCCGCGCCAGCAAGGGCGAACGCGAACCATGGGAGTAGCGGCAGGTAGTCCACAGGATGGAGGGTCGCCGGGCGGAAACCTAGCCACGCCAGCCAGTGGAAGCCGAACCGTACGGTTCCCAGGGCCAGTCCCGACGCGGCACACGCGCCTGCGGCAGCGATCGCGGGAAGCGGCCGGCCGAGGAACGGGTAGGCGAGGACCGTGGAGACGGCCAATAGATGGATAATGCCGAAAAAAACGAAGCTTTTGCCGAACATCGGCCAGGTGACGGCGCTGATCGCGATCGCGACAAGCCCGAGCCTGAGCGCCCTTTCGGCAAAGCCCCGGAAGCGTGAGCCCCGGGACTTCTTTCCCGCCAGGTTCCAGCCCGAGACGGCTATGAAGCCGGCCGCTATGATCCGGGGGAAAATCCACCAGAAGCCTTTGTACAGTTCTATTCGCGCCAGGTCGAACAAGACGGCGACGTAGCACGCGTGGTACGCGACCATCAGGATGACAAGTATTCCTTTGAGGACATCGATGGCGATGGATCGTTGCGGCATTCCGCGATTATAGGTAGCTGCCGCCGGGTCCGCAAGCATCGACATACCGCGTCGTCGCCATGTCGTCGCCATGCCGTCGCTATGTCGTTGGCATACGCGGCGGCCGGATGCTATAGTCGGGCCACCATGCACACGCCGGACATCGCCGATTCCAGGTTCTTCCACGGTATCACCAAGCCAACGAGTTTCTATATCCTCCGCCACGGGGAGACTACGGCGAACGCCGAGAAACGCATCCAAGGGCTTAGCGAGTACCCGTTGAACGACAACGGCCGGAAACAAGCCGTGGGACTAGCCGATTATCTTCGCGCCAAGTCGATACGGCGTCTCTTTCACTCTCCCCTGTCGCGGGCGGCGGAGACAGCGTACATAGTGGCGGACAGCCTCGGCCAGGTCGAACCCGAGGCCGAACCCCTCCTCGTCGAATTGGATACGGGTTCGTTTTCCGGGCTCACCCTCGATGAATGCTCGGAGCGTTTCCCGGACAGCTACGGCAATTTCTGGCACCAGAGCTGGGAGGCGGTACCGGACGCGGAGAGGGCTTCTGTCCTGTACGACCGAGCGCTGCGCGCTTGGGCCGCGCTCAAGCTGGCCGCCATCGAATCGGGCGGGAACGTCGCGGCAATATCGCACGGCGGCACTATCCAGTGGTTGGTCCGGGTCACGTTCGGATGCAGGACGTGGATGCCGCTTGTCTCGACCGGCAACTGCGGGGTGTTCGAGTTGCTCGTAGAGCCTACGGGGAAACATACCAGCCCGTTCATGCAGTGGAAGGAAATAAACATGCTTCCGACGCCGTCAGCGACCCGCGTGCCTCAAGTGTTCTGAGCGCTGGCTTCCAGCTTGAAGGCATTCCACAGCGGTTCGTCCGGCGGCGTGTCCGCGATGACCTCGACGCGGCGCTTGTCCGGCAGTTCGAATGACAGTTCGCGCGCGTGGAGCATTATCAGCCCGTTCTTGGTCGAGCGGCGCGCTCCGTATTTCAGGTCGCCGCGTACCGGGTAGCCGGCCGCGGACAGCTGGGCCCGTATCTGATGGGATCGTCCGGTAAGCGGGCGCACGGCGAGCAGGAAATCCCTTTCGCTGCGGCCTACCAGTTCGTAGGACAACTCGGCGATATCGGTACCCGACTCGCCGTCGGCCGGGATTGCCTTGGCCTGGTTGCGTCGGTGGTCATGGATCAATCGATGGCGCAGCGTTCCTGTCTCGGGGTCGGGAGCCCGCTCGGTGACGGCCCAATAGGTTTTTTCCACCTTGCGCTCGCGGAAGGCTTCCGAGAGCGCCGCAAGGCAGTGCTTGGTCTTGGCGAATGCGACAGCGCCGCTCGTCCGCCTGTCCAGGCGGTGGGCGGGCTCGACGAATTTCCCCGGTCGCAACGCGGATACGAAATCCTTCAGCGATGAATCACCGCTTTTATCGGGTAATACAGGCACGGCGGCTAGCTTGTTGACGACTACCAAGTCGCCATCCTCGTATATTACATCAAAGATGCCTGACATACTGGAATAATACTACGCCCGGCGCCTTTTCGCATATGTAAAAAACGATTAACTTATGCTGGTTCCGGGAGCATACGCCCCCGGACAGCGTTTCACGCTTTTGCTCTCTTTTTCCGCACAAGCTGGGATGTGATGGCCGTACCCAGAAGCCCAAGGCCGATGATATCGGTGATAGTACCCGGATCCACGAGCAACACGCCGCCTAGAATCAACGCCGCGCGCTCCCACCATGTCGCCTTGAACACGAGGTAGCCCATGATGCCGGAAGAGACTCCGATCATGCCCACCATCGACGTGAGTATCATGACGATGCCCGAGCCAAACGTGATGTTTATCAACAGCATGCCCGGATTGAGCACGAAGATGTACGGTACGAGGAACGCCGCGACGGCCAGCTTCGAGGCTATGAGGCCGGTTTTCATCGGGTTGGCCTTGGCTATGCCCGCCCCGGCGAATGCGGCGAGCGCGACCGGCGGGGTCACATCCGCGATGATGCCGAAGTAAAACGCGAACATATGCGCCGGCAGGATGATCGATATGGCATCGATTGGCAGTTCCGGGAACTTCTGCCTGAGTATCATGATGATCGCCGGCGCGGCTATTGTCGATGTTATGATGTAGTTCGCGGTGGTCGGGACGCCCATGCCAAGGATCAGGCTCGTGAACATGGTGAACACGAGTGTCAACATCAGGTTCCCGTTGGCCATGTCGACCAGTACCGTTCCCAGTTTCAGGCCGAGGCCCGTCTTGGTGACCACGCCGATGATGACTCCGGCGCATGCGGTGGCTGCCAGCACACCTATCGCGCCCCGCGCTCCCGATTCGAGTCCGCCCACGATTTGCTTGAACCCGATATTCGGTTTCTTTTTAAGCAAGGCGAAACCGGCGAGTATGACTGCCAGGACCGCGAGCGCCCCGAGCGGCGTCATCTCCGTCAGGTATTTGAGCGCGCCGTCCGCTCCGTACTGGCCTACGTGGAAAATTGGCTTCATCACCGCGAAAAGTACGACCATCGCGCCTATCGGGAGGGGAGCCCACCATCCGAGGATCGCGGCGGCTATCGAAAGGACTATCGCATAGAAAGCGGCGAGCATCGGCGTATAACCAGTTACAAGGAGCCAGACTATGCCGACGAGGGGGAGGAGCAGGTAGCCGCGCCCAAGGAATATCTCCTTGAGGTCCGGCAACTCGTCCTTTCGGAGGCCGCGGAGACCGAGTTTCTTCGCCTCGAAGTGCACGCCGGCCCAGACGCCGAAGTAGTACAGAAGAGCGGGAATCACCGCCGCGCCGATGATCCTCACATACGGGATGCCGGTCATCTCCGACATGAGGAAGGCGGCCGCGCCCATGATCGGCGGCATCAGTTGCCCGCCGGTCGATGCCGTCGCTTCGACGGCGCCGGCGAACTCGGGCGCGTAGCCTAGCCGCTTCATCATCGGGATCGTGAATGAACCGGTGCCGACGACGTTGGCGACCGACGAGCCGGAAACCGTGCCCATGAGGCCTGATGACAGCACGGCGACTTTCGCCGGCCCGCCCGATGCCCAGCCGGCCACCGAGTTGGCCAGGTCGATGAAGTATTGGCCGAGGCCCGTTTTTTCAAGGTAGGCGCCGAAAAGTATGAACAGGAATATGAAGGTGCTCGAAACGCCCAGTGGAATGCCGAAGACGCCTTCCGTGGTAAAGTACAGGTGCTGTACCAGGTCGCCTACGTCGACGCCCCTGTGCGCGAGCTGGCCTGGCAAATAGGGGCCGACGAACGCGTAGGTTATGAACGTGACCGCGATGACCACTATGGGGATGCCGACGATGCGTCTGGCGGCTTCCAGGACGAGCAGGATGCCGAGCACGCCGACTATCATGTCGGCGGTCGTAGCCGTACCGGCCCGCAGAACGAGTTGGCTGTAGTTGATGATGATGTACGTCGGCACCGCTGCTCCAACGACAGCCAGGACGAGATCGAGGGGGTGGAGCTTGTCACGCGGCCACTTCTTCGAAGTAGGGTACAAGAGGTAGATCAAGGCCATGCCGAACGAGAGGTGTATCGAACGCTGGATCATCGCGTCGAACACGCCGAACAACGCGGTGTAGACTTGGAAGCACGAGAAGGCTATCGCGATCGCCGCGACTACCCTGGCCATGTATCCGGAGTATGTCCGGTAGTCTGATTCCTTGTCGAATTTCTTGAGTATGTCCTGGCTGTTTACGGTAGCTTCCCCCGTTACGGTCCCTGCGTCCGGCTCGCTCATATGTACATCTCCTTGATTCTATTAGCGGTTTGCGAAGTATAGCATGTTTAATGAAGGCATGCGGTCACGGAATTGGCGGTAGCCGCGCTCCGCGGAGTATCAGGAGCCCGCCGACAGGCGCCCAACGCGTCAGTGGGTGCTTTTTTCCGTCGTGCTCCAGGGAATGGCCGGGGACCGGCGAGACCCTGACTTGAATTTCCTTGAAGCGGCGATGCGGCCTTGTCGCGAACCTTCCGCCTTCGACGGCGAATCCGTCACCGTCGCCGCTTGGCATGCCCGTGGACAGCTGGTTGAACAGCATCCGCTCCAGGACTATCTCGCCCGTATCGTCGACGATGAATTCCTCGTCGACCGGGGACAGGTTTATGGAGTGGATGAATGAAACCGTGAAACCTCGCGGGACGGCGATTGTCGAGAGCGGCCTCCGCGCCTCGTCCAGGATGACAAGCGCGGGTCGCGGACCCATCCAGGGCGCCATCGACGCGGCCAGCGCGAGCATGGCCGCCGCCGGCCACGGCTTCATACGCGACAGCGCCCCGAGGCTGGCGATGCCTGCCCCGGGGCGCAAAAACCGATTCGAGACACTTGACCGGATCCGGTCGTCTTATTTTCCGGCCTTGCCGTAGTACTTCTCGGCACCGGGGTGCAGGGTGATGGGCATGCCGTCGCGGGCGGTCTTGAGCGTGATCTTGGCTCCGGCCTTCGCGTGCGCGGCGGTCAGGCGGGCGCCGTTCGGGGACATCGACTGGAGCATTTTCTCCAGGGCTGCGGCGTCAAGCTTCGCGGAAACAGCTAGCATCGCCTTGACGGCTACGGTCTGGGTATCCTTGTCGACGCCCTTGTAGGTG
>CAZKJA010000119.1:0-9647 GCA_964552925.1 uncultured Treponemataceae bacterium | reverse complement strand
AGGAGTGTATCCCGTGAAACCATGAGGGATTCGTCAGCTTTAACATCCCCGCCTCGAGATGCAATCCGCTTTTTACTCTCCATATAGGATTTAAGATCGACCTGGGTATCACGCAAGACATCACGGTAAAACTGGTTGAGACGCCTTCTTTCGGCTATCCGTTCCGAATTCTCTTTGCGCTGCTGTGAACCGGATTCCCGTTTGGCCTTGAGAGCTATTTGATAGAACTCCGGAATGAGCATGCCACTCTTTTTAATAATTCTCTTTATTATATTTTCGCCCTCTTCCATCTGTTTGGAGAGTTCGACTTCCTGTTCCGCAGTCAGGAGATTTTCTTTGCCTATTTCCCGTAGATACAAGCGGATAGGATCGTCAACGGCACTTTCCTTGTCGTTATAAACCAAACGCTTCTTTTCCTGGGAAGTGGATGACCCTTGTCCCTTGGGTTCCGCAGTCTCTTCCAACTGCAAATCTTCTTCCTCAAGTTGTATATTGTTGCTCTCAAGCAATGCCAAAACGCCATCGATCTTATCCGAATTGAGCATTTCTTCTGGAAGAAAGTCAGACAATTCGTCAAAACTAATGGTTTTTTTTGCTTTGGCGTATTCGAGTAGTTTCGCTATTGCGGGATCGAGTTCAAGATCGCCCATGCCGCGCTTCCTTTATCCTGGTAATTTCCGCATCTAGATGCATTTTTTCGAATAATAAGTCGTTTAGTGACAATTCATCCCTGTCACGCTCCGCATCATAGTCACGTATCCTTGCTAATATACGTTCTTTTTTTTTCTCCAAAGAGTGTTCCTTGACCAAGCTTATGCCATCTTGAACATATAGCTCGGGGTTGACGGCATAAGCTCCCTCGGAAAGCTTTTCCATAATGAAGTTTCCAAGGCTCTCATTTTTAAGCCGTTCTATTACAAGCACTACGCTCTGGTCTCCATTTCTATAGCATTCTTCCATCGCGATGAAGGCATCTCTTATGGATTCATCGTCAAAATCAGCAAAACCAATTTCCGCTCTGGCCTTTTCATACAACGTAGGGTTTCCGACCAAGGCCGCTACAAGTTCGGCATCCTTGGTCGGTGCATACTGGACTTCAACCGCATCGTCTTGCGACGCCTTCCTATGAAAACCCTGTTTCAGATATCTATCAAAATCTCGCCGGACAGAATCAGGATCGGCGCCAAGCCGAATTGCAGCCGAGTTGATGAACGAATCACGCCGAATACTGGAGGTAAAACCAGCTATGAATGGGAAAAGATACTCGAAAGCGACTGAGACTGCTTCGGATCCCCCTGAATTCAATAAAGTGACTGCATTTCCCAAAAGAAATTCATCGGAAGTTATAGATGAAAGAGCAATTTTTTTCAATCGTTCCGAACCATTTTTTTCAATGATCTCGGCAGGATCTTTTGCACCCTCTATTTTCAATACTCGGACAACCAATCCAGTGCTTTCCGCAATGCCAATGGCTCGCTCGGTTGCACTTATACCGGCTTGATCGCTATCGAATGATAGTATCACGGCGCTGGCGTATCGTTTTATCAAAGAAGCTTGGGTGTCTGTAAAGGCCGTTCC
The DNA here is from genome assembly GCA_964552925.1 of uncultured Treponemataceae bacterium. Lineage (GTDB taxonomy): Bacteria > Spirochaetota > Spirochaetia > Treponematales > UBA12059 > SZUA-370. Next base: position 8,069 of record CAZKJA010000119.1, on the reverse strand, counting down.
GAGCGGGGCGATAGCATTGTTCACCCCGGCTGCATGGAAAGCTATAGTATCCATATAGCCTTCGCAAAGGATAGCTTCTCCGCTTTTTCGCAGCGCAGCCGTGGCCATGGAGAGTCCAAACAGCGTCTCATGCTTCCTGAAAATTGTTGTTTCAGGCGAATTGAGGTATTTCGGACCATCCCCACTTATAAGGCGGCCGCCAAAAGCCGTCACCCTTCCCCTGCCATCGCATATGGGAAACATAAGACGATCTGAAAATATTGATGCTTCAGGATGCTTTTTGGAAAAAAGACCCGTATCGGCCAAAAAACCGGCGGTATAGGATTTTGATCTCAGGAAGCGGTACAACCAAGCACGGTTTGATGGGGCATAGCCAATCCTGAATCGGGTAATGATTTCGCGCGTTACCTTCCTTCCGTTCAAATAAGCCAACGCACGCTCGCCACCTGAATCCGCGACGAGCAGATGATTGAAAGTACCGGCAAGGCGCTCGTAAAGCTCATACAAGGACTCCCGGTTCTTGGCGGCCAATGCCTCGGCTGGATCATCCTCGCCTTCATAGGAAATTGAGATCCCCGCCTTTTCGGCAAGTCTTTCCAATGCTTCGCCGTAGCTGCATTTCTCGATTTCCCGAAGAAAAGTGATGACATCCCCTCCCTTTTTGCACCCAAAACAGTAGAAAAACCCCTTTTCCTCGTTTACTCCGAATGATGGTGTTTTCTCGTTATGGAAGGGGCATAGACCAGTCCATCTGGCGCCCCGCCTTTCGAGCCGGACATACGATCCGACGACACGGACGATATCTGTCCGTGAAATTATTTCCTGCACCTGGTGCTCCGGAATTTTCTTCATCGGTTACCGGGTTTGACCGACAGCGAGGATGCTTTGATATGCTCGTCCAGGGTTTCAGAGAAGTAATGCCTGCCGCTTGTTTCATCGACCAGCCGGAAATACAGATACTTCGATGGAGCCGGACGATAGGATGCATTCAAGGCTGTGAGCCCGGGATTGCATATAGGTTCCGGAGGAAGCCCTCGGTTCAAATAGGAATTGAAAGGATCCTGAATTGTCAGATCTCGATCAAAAATGCGCGTCGGATGCGGTTTGCCCAATCTCTCGGTGATGACATATACGACGGTTGCGCATGATTGCAGCGCCATGCCTATCCTAAGCCGGTTCCAAAACACTCCCGCCATCAAGGGTGCTTCGCTGGCCAACCTATATTCGCGCTCCACAATACTCGCGACTATCAAGCGCTCGCGGACATCCCGGGCCGACAAGGAGGTGGACTCAGGGATCATTTCAAGAAGACGTTTCCGGAATGTATCGACCATAAGGCCGATCAAATTCTCCGCGCCGGAGTTTTTGGGTAGAAGATACGTGTCGGGGTACAAGTATCCGGCCACAGAGCTGGCATCGAGGCCGATTTTTTTCACGAACTCGACATCATACGCTTTTTCCAAGACCTCTTTCTCTGTGGCTATCCCCGCGCTTTCCGCAGCTTTGGCTACCGCCCGAACCGTAGATCCTTCGGGTATTACAAGGCGGATTAGAATTTGTCTGCCATCGACGATCATGTCGAGAATCTCACTGGAACGCATTGCGGGCATTATCCGATATTCGCCAACTTTCAAGGCGCGTTCCATCTTTCCCGCCTTCATCATGAGGCGCAAGAGCAACTCGGAGCGGATCGCACCTTCACTGTGGAGCCTTCTAGCTATCGACAGGGCTGTATCGCCCTGTCCGACCGAGAATATAAACCCTTCTTCTCCCAATGATTCCGTTGGTCTATCAAGGTTATTGGCAAGAACAAGACCAACTATCAAGCCTGCTGCCATCAGGAGGATCAACAAGCCTACGGACACGAGAAATATCCTGACAGCAAAAAATAACGGCCTGCTCTTATTCAACGGTATCTCCCGCTTGCATCAACGGTATTGACCACATGTATCGGATACATGCTTCCCATAGATGGCTTGCATGCATTCCAAATCGTCGATTGACAGGGCTTCATACAAGATCGACCTGAATCGTTCCAAAGCCGCTCGCTGGTATGGGTCGAGTGCTTCTTCTTTTCCGGAAAGTGCCAAAAACATGCCGGCTATCTCCGAGCCATCGAATGTGCGATCGAATTTTTCTCGACAGAACTCGTCAAACGTCAATTTCAAGTCCTTCCCGCGCCAGGACAACCTCTATGCCCTTGTCTTCGATATGCTTGATATACCAGGATGCCGATTTCAAGATCGAGCCGATTTTCTGGTCACCATACGAAGGTTCGTGATGGAAGAGCACTAGCCGCTTAATATTCCATGATGCGGCAAAATCCGCGGCTATGCTGAACGACGAGTGCCCCCAATACTGCTTCTCGATAGCCTCGCCCAAGGTATACTGCGCATCAATTATCAACGCATCGGCCCCTTTGAAATAAGCTTCGTTCTCCGGTGACCTGTCGAAATCCTTGGGGTCGAGCTCGGTGTCGGTTGAATAAATCGCTTTCTTGCCGGCTTCTTCGACGGCGTAGCTGTAACAACCGCCTGGATGGCTCATCGAGCGATACCGGATGCTCACATTGCCTAGTTTTACACCCAAACCAGTGAGCTGAACGAATTCCTTCCTGGCGCCCATCGCATCGAGTCCGATGGGGAAATATGGTTCCTTCATCTGGCCTTCAAGGATATCCCGAAGCTTGGCGACAGGACTGTACATGACCAAGTGGGTTTCCGGATTGAAAGCCGGCGAGAAGAAAGGAAGCCCTTGGATATGATCCCAATGGAAATGCGAGAAAAAAAGATGGATTGCCGCCGGTTTGTGCGATGCGACTATTTCCTGCCCGAGGTTTCTGATTCCCGTTCCGGCATCAAAAACGATACGGCAGTGTTCATTGGTTTTTATCTCTACGCAAGATGTATTGCCGCCGACTGTTGAAAAGAGGTAGTCAGGCAGGCGTGCGAGGAATAGTTCCCGGGATTCCTGGGACTTAAGATCGTCCGGAGTTATCCTTTGGATTATTGACGAAATTTTGCTCTGCAATTTTGCCGGTGTAAGCGGCGTTGGTAAAGACCCGCGGGCTCCCCAAAAGTGTATTTTCATCTATCGACTCCAATACTATATCATATGCGAGCTTGAGACGAGGATGTACCCTTTGCATCCACAAGCGCTCGCTGATTTCCGCCGCAGGTATAAGCTGACCTGTACCGATACCGGGGCAGTCATGCGATTCGCGCGACCACTCTGCGTCGGAATCGAGGACTCCGTGCCAAAATGGGTAGCTTGAACACTGTATTGGCCGTGCCTCATACACCGTGCACCCATCTCCACCCCATAGTATACAGTCGTTATTGGGTTTTTCGCGCAAGCTCAGCCAAAACCCAGAGCCTGAATCCACCTTCTTTACGTAAGTCCCTAGAAAATCCTTCAATGCCAGCCCTGTATGCTCGAGCAAGTTGCGTACATCAAACGCTGACAGGAAAACATAGCCCGGATCGTGACGGCAACATGCGGAACACTTCGAGCATTCAAAGCGCAAACCGTCCTGCCAATATGTATCGGTCATTGAATTCTCCGCAAGCAAACAAGGACCGCCCTACGGCGGCCCTTGAATAATGGAGAGAGAAGGATTTGAACCTTCGAAGGCATAGCCAACAGATTTACAGTCTGCCCCCTTTGACCACTCGGGAATCTCTCCGTTTTACTTTCAGCGCCACTGAACTCATTTGAGCCATCTCCCGGAATCGAACCGGGGACCTCGAGATTACAAGTCACGCACTCTACCAACTGAGCTAAGATGGCGTTGAACGAGTCAGACTATATCCAAACGTCGCATGCGAGTCAACATGGCTGGGATATTTTTCATATGATGGCGATCATCGCAACGGCGCGAAGTAGCCGGTTTCGTCCTTGCCGGACCTGTCTCTAAGATATACTTCCACGTTGAACGGGAGATATGCGCGACCGAAACCGTCATTCACGCTGGCAGCGTAGGAAAGCCTGTACATCCCGGTTCTACTGCGGCGCATTCCATCGACAATTGCGTGCAAGCCCTCGGGCCTGTCTGCCCTGTATATAGAACCTCCCGAACGAGATGCCAGATAACGAAGCGTTTCCGAAGCATTGCCCTTGCCTAGTAATACACAGTTCAACATTATGTCGTTGTTCACTAGCATCGCGGCGAGCTCGGCGATGGAAGCCCCCTTGAGAAAGGCTTCGTTGACAGAACCGGTACCTACATACACTATCGATTTTCTCCCTGAAGTCTCGAAAAGTGTTCCTGCGGCCAACCTCAAGCCGGAATCGAATTTCCATTCTTCGCTCGCCGACATGGCGAGAATCGAGTCGCTCATTGCCCTCAGACTGGTACCGGATGGGGGCTGTACAACTTTCCCGGCAAGGATCACCCGGGAGGAGAACTCCGGGCCTAAATAGCTGAATATCGCGCTTACAGCATCGCGGGCTTCGGTGCGTCTGGTTTTAAGTTCTGGAGAGCCTTCCAGAAGGAATGCAACATCAAGTCGCGGAGATATATCCAGCGATCCCTCAAAAGCGAAGTTTGAGGCAGGCACTATGCCACGTTGTATAAATTCAACGGGCTTCTCACCTTCGACCCGGAGTTCCTTGCGGGAGACAGCCTCGGAAATATAAAAATTCGAACTTCCCAAGCCTGTCATTGGGGTTCCAAATCGATCCTTTACCGATACATCGAAATAAATCTTGGGGAATGAGTCTGAATTGACCCTCCTGACATCGACAGAAAGCCCGGAGAATCGTGCCGTTGGATCCGACAAATAGGCCATTTCGGATGCATCGAAATCCGCGACAAGGAGTTCGCCATTGGCGTCGAATGCGGCCGAGACTATACGGGCTTTCCTGCGCTCGGACCTGTACAACTCTTTGACCGCACCGGTATCCGGATCAATCTCAAGGACCCTTGATCCATCCGGCAGAAGCAACGAGCCATCCGGCATAGCCCGCAATCCTTCCGGCTTCACGAAACCAGAGGCTTGTACCCGTCCTATATGATTGCCGTATTGATCAAATACGATTATGGCATCCAGGCCCGCGTCGACGACATAGATCCTGCCTCCCGATGCTGCTATGCCTGTGGGCATCCTCAGCCCCTCAAAAGCCGACGACTTTTTTCCGAAAGACAGGAGCATTTTTCCATCACGCGAATATTTCACGACCCTCGAGAAGCCAACATCGACTACATAGACGAAATTGTCTTCGTCGGCACACAAGTACTGTGGGCCTGAGAGTCTGCCGGGGCCGGAAGCATCGCCGGAGTAGCCGATTATGCTGCCGCTTGGAGAGAGCCTGGCAATCCGGTCAGCCTGGAATTCACTTACAAACAGGGTTCCGTCATCAAGTACAGCACACGCGAAAGGCCTGTCGAATCCAGCGGATCCGGCATTATAGCTTCGCAGGATCCTTGCGTTGGCATCCAACAAAAGAACCGTGTCGGTGCCATGCGAAACCAAGAGAATGGAACCATCGGGCAGAGGTTCTATCCAGGTAGGTCTGGAAAACAAGCTGACCTTGTCCCTTTGACCATCCAATGCATCCATTTGGATGAAACGTGCGCTGGACGGCTCAGTTCCAGGATCCGCCAATTCTCCCGCCAATTCCAGCTTGCTTTGAACGAATGGTGACAATCCTGCCACAGCAATTGCCCTGTTCCACAATTCGAATGTCGTATTCGATATTCCAAGCCGCAAGTATGATTTTCCCAGCCAATACAGGCTGAGGGGATCAGAGGGTGCGCTCGACAGGGCCTTTTCAAACGATGCCAGCGATTCGGCATAGCGTCCCCTGCCATACGACTCAACGCCGAGCCTGAATGCCTCGAGTGCAAACAAGGTGTCGGATGAAAACATGAATTGTGCATTGCCGCCAATGACGGCGATGGCAAGCAACATCGCGACAAGTATTCTTCTCATCGCTCAAACACCGCTTTCTCGTATGCCGCGATATGATCACGTGATTCTTCAGAGTCTCCAATCAGCTTGGCGGCGGCGTACAGGTGGCGGGAAGCATCCTCGTAACGCCCCAGCTTGAAAAAGGCCCAACCCAGCGAATCGGCATACGCAGGATTTCCTGGTGCGCCGCCCACCGCTTTTTGGCAGCAGGCAAGGGCCTTGTCCAGATCGTATTCCGCGCACGCCAAAAGATACCCGTAACCATTGAGGGCATTGAGGTTTTCAGGATCTTTCTGCAGGGCTTTTTCATACAAGTCGATACCCTCCACTATGCGTCCTTGCGACCAGACGGCATGCCCGAGTGCCGCGAATACTTGAGGGGTATCTACAGAGGAATCGACAAGCTTCATCAGTTCGTATTCGGCAAGCTTGAATCGCCCGGTCACCGAATAAATATACGCCAGGGCAAGCCGGCACTGGGAGGCCCGATCGTCGGCTTCCCCGCCTGTTACCACTTGTTCCAGGTACAACAGAGCCTCGTCGTAGTGTTCGAGGCGTGCGTGGCTCAAGCCCAGGAGGTAGGCGAGTTCAAGGTAATCATCTTCTGCCACCGTGGCGGAGCTCAGGGTTTTAATTGCCGATTCGAAATCGCCATCACGATATTCGGCATTCGCCTTGCCGATTGCCAATGCGCCTTTCGAATCAGCATCAGTCACCGGACTACCCTTTCCCGGACAATCTCCAATGCATTTTCCGTCAACACGTCAGCGGCGCAAGGATATGCCAGCACACGTGTGTATGCGGCAAAACCCTTGTTGACGAGGTACTCATCGGTGCCGTCCTGCTCGGTTGTATCGACGTGTCCGTCCATGAAGAAGCTATAGGAATAGCCGTCCGGCCCATCGAAAAACTTGATAGTATCCTTGTAAATCCGTTTGCTCGGAACAGCCGGAACGATTTCATAGACAAAGTCATCATCCGCGACAGGTGCGTTGATATTGATAAAAACATCCTCATCCCATTGGGACAGGAAGAAATCGAGCCTATCCGCAACCAAACGGGCCAAAGCTGTATATTTGAATGGTGCCGCATACGTTGCCAATGAAACAGCGATCCCCGGGATCCCGTTCAGCGCGGCTTGTCGAGCCGCCGCGGCGGTTCCGGAGTATACCAAGTCAGTACCGAGGGTGGGGCCACGGTTGATTCCTGATACAACAATATCCGGCTTGAAGGGGATTACGCCGTGCAGCGCCAGGATTACGCAGTCGGCAGGCGTGCCCGAGCACGTATACGCTCTCTCGTCCATTTTCCGCATTTTCAACGGATGCCTGAGCGACATGGCATGGCTCATGCCTGAGCGCTCGGAATCAGGCGCTATGGTCCAGACCTCGTGATCCACACCCAAGGCAAAAGCGAGGGCATTAATGCCATCGCTCGCATAACCATCATCATTGGTAAGCAAAATTCTCATCGAAACTCCCTGGATTGATTCGTTGGCCTTTACTCGACAATCATACCAGCGCCGATGAATATTTCCAAGGCGTTCGGCTTGAAACCGAAAATTCGTTCATACTCTTCCAGGCGGGACAAGTACTCAGGGAGAGCCGCCGAACGCATAACGCTGAGAGTGCATCCGCCAAATCCTTTGCCTATCATCCTGCTCGTCAAGACTCCGTCAATCTCGAGCGCCCTTTTCACGAGCCAGTCTATCTCGGGACATGAAATTTCATAGTTATTGCGAAGTCCCGCCTGCGACTTGTTCATCGATTTCGCAAAGGATGCAAGGTCACCATGGAGGATCGCGTCCCTTGTTTCCCTGACCCGCTGGATCTCGTCAACAAAGAACGAGCAATGGCGTCGTACCCGCTCCGGCATGATGCCCATGTACTCGTCAATTTCAGCAGACGTGCAGTCCCGCAGGCGATGATGACCTGTACCGTGCATCATGGAAAACCCGGTCGCGCAGTCCAAGGCCCGCTGGCCGAGTTCACCTTCGAGCGGGGGGCGCGGAACCTTCGAATCCGTAAGAAAAAGCCGTACATCGTCGAATATCGAAGGAAGGTTTTCAACCGTACCGCGGAGTCCGTCAACGAACGCTATGGAATCGGGCATAGCTGAAAGCGTGGCTAAGTAATGCGCCGGCCTGGGTTGGCGGTC
>CAZKJA010000118.1:0-9721 GCA_964552925.1 uncultured Treponemataceae bacterium | reverse complement strand
GCTTGTAGCTGGAATGAGCTTTTTGCGGCCATGGTGGAATGTTCGATCGATACCGGGCTCATCAGTCTTCTGATTGCCGTATCCTCACCGTTCGCATGGGTGCTGATCGCCGATCAGGTTCCGCTGCAACTGGTAACCTGGGCTAGCGGTTTGCATCTGGGGCAAACAGGTCTATTGCTACTCATTACGGGTTGCCTGCTTGTTCTTGGTACTTTCCTAGATGTTTCGGTTACCATTTTGATTGCGACCCCCCTATTCTTACCTCTTGCCGTCGCGAGCGGGATCGACCCGATCTTGTTCGGGATAGTGCTTATCCTTGGCGCGATAGTTGGGAATTTGACTCCGCCTGTCGGGATACTCGTGTATATAACATCTTCGATTACCCATGTTCCGCCGGAAAAAATATTTGCCGAGGTGATCCCGATGATTATCGCCATTCTGATCGGCATACTTCTGGTGATTTTGAATCCATGGATATGTACCGGACTTTGGACTTTGATAGGCTAGGTGAATACTTCTTAATTGATCGATTTGTCATACAACCTTGGCCGGTAAATTGGGGGATATAATCGTGGCTAGCATTTCGGAAAGAATCGCACTGCATCGGGCTTTTTGGAATGGTGAAGAACAGCCGTATCCAATAGCCGCTTTCCATGTAGCCTCCGATTATTTCTTCGGCAAGCATTTTGAAGCGGCTGAAGACTTGTTGGTGCCGGGCAAAACGATAAGCCCCGAAATGCTGCACGTGGACAGGTTCCTGCCGGATTACGAGCGGATGTTCCGCGAATGTGAACAGATCGGGCAGGATGCCTTTTGGACGGCGGAACCGTACACCGGCATCCCCTGGATGGAGGCTATCCTCGGCTGCGAAATTCGCGCCGGCGACGTGAGCTTCACAAGCGAGCGCTGGGTCAGCTTCCCCGATGATTTGGACAAGATCCGGGTCGACCCGGGAAACCCCTGGTTTTTGAAATACCTTGAGTTCACTTCCGCTCTGGTCGAACTTTCCGGCGGCCGTTTTCCCGTGGGCATGCCAATAATGCGCGGCCCTTCCGACATCGTCGGGGCCCTCATGGGGCAGACCGAGATGGTATTCGCCCTTGCCGACGAACCGGAAAAAATGAAGGAATTCTTCATGCGTGCGGCCAAGGCGTTCAGATACGTGATCGATGCGCAAAACAAGCTGATACCGCCGTTTCAGGGCGGGACAGCGCTCGGCTTTTATCACGTATGGTGTCCGGGACCGAGCATTTGGTATCAGGAGGACCTTACCGCGCTTATGTCCCCCGCTCTGTACCGCGACTTTTTGCGCGAACCGGAGAAGCTTATTTGCGAAGACAAGGACTACACGCTCATCCATCTGCATCCTTCGTCTTTCTTCATTTTGGACGAGCTGATGGCGAATGACGATCTCAAGGCAATCGAGGTGAACAAGGACGTCGGCGGTCCCTCCGTAGCGGAGATGATTCCGTACTTGCAGAAGATACAGGGCGGGAAACGCCTTGTCGTATGGGGCGATCTTACTGTCGAAGAAATTCGGCTGCTTAAGCGGAACCTGTCGGCCGACGGCCTTTTTTTGCGAATCATCGCGCCGTCCGTCGAGGAAGCGAAACGGCTTAGCCACGAGGTTCGGGAGCGCCATCAATAGAGTCGGACGTATGCTGAGTGTTTTTGGATGATTCGCCGCCATTGGGCTGCGACAAACCGTTAGGAGGGAAAGATGAAGAGAGTGATCGCTGTTCTCTTGGCCATGTGCATGGTCGTGGGCTCGGTTGCCGCCGCGGGCGGTTCCGACGAATCGAAATCCGCGGGTGCGCCAGCGGGCAAAACTTTCAAGTTGGGCGCGTATTTCGGCATTACCGGCGGCAACGCGGCTTACGGCATCGAGGCCCGCAACGGCGCCGCGCTAGCCATAGATTACGTCAACGCCAACGGAGGTTTCAACGGCGTCCCAGTGGAAATGATCGTGTACGATACGCAATGTTCTCCGGAAGAAGCCGTCAAGATCGCGAACAGACTCATCCAGAAGGACCAGGTAGACGCCTGCATCGGGTCGATGAACTCGGGCGAAGTGCTCGCGGCGGCTCCGTTCTTCAACAACGCCGGGATCTATCATTTCGGCTGCGGCACCGCGCCGTCCTGGATGGCCCAGGACTGGCCCTTCGTCTTCCGCGCGGCGATGAACAACAACAACGCCGTTCCCATCGCTTCGAAGCTCGTTCTGGACGTCGGCTACAAGACCGTAGCGATTTTCCACGGACAGGAAGACGCGGCGCTTTCCACAGCCAAGAAATTCAAGGAAGAGTTCACGAAGCTCGGCGTCAATGTAGTCTCAATGGAGAGCTACGACGTCGGCGATACCGACTTTTCCGCCCAGATCCAGAAGATGTTGGCGGCCAAACCCGACGGCATCCTCATCTCCGTCATCGGCGAAGCCGGCGGTCCGCTCGTGAAGCAGATCCGTCAAGCCGGCTATAAAGGCATCATCTTCAACAAGGAATCGTTCATGGATTCCCAGATCGAAGTCGCCGGCACCGCCGCTTCCAATTACATAGCCTTCGCCAATCCCTATGTCACGTACCGTACCCCCGAGGATTGCGACATCCCCTACATGGCCGACTACCTGAAAAAGTACCAGCAAAAGTACGGCGTCATGGTAAAGACCGACTCGGCGTATCGCGGCTGGGATACGATAATGGCGATGTGGGAAGCTTCCAAAATCGCCAAGGCCAATGATTCCAAGTCCCTCGTCGCCGCGACGCATAAAGTCGTAACGAAGGGCCTTGGCGGCACCATGGACTACACGAAGGGCAACCGGGAAGCTTACAACACCTTCAACGCGTTCATCCTGGTGAACGGGAAGAACGTCCTCTGGAGCGACTGGCTGAAGAAAGGCGGCTACGACGCCTACAAAAAGGCGACCGGTAGCGAGAAGTAATCCTTGCGTTAGCTGAATCCGAGCGCCGGAGTCACGGGTGGTCGATTCGACCATGCCGCGGCTCCGGCGCGAGAAGTATCAGAAATGGAGACCCGAATATGTTGCTGAATCTCATTATTGCCGGCCTTGTTCTTGGCAGTATCTACGGATTGATAGCGTTGGGTTACAGCCTGATCTACAAAGCTTCCGGATTGATGAGTTTTGTGCAAGGCGACATAATGACCGTCGGAGCGTATCTAGGTCTCACCTTCTATCATATCTGGAAACTCCCCTTCGCCGTATCGTTCCTTCTTTCGATCGTCAGCGCGTTCCTTGTCGGGATGCTGCTGGAAAAAGGCGTGATCCGAAAATTGCTGAGCAAAAATGTCATGCCCATCTACGTGGTATTGGCGACAATCGCCATTTCCTACATCATCCAGAACGGCGTAATGTTGGGGTGGGGGTCGATAACCCTGTACTATCCTTCCGTTTTCAAGGTGACGAGCGTGAAGGTATGGGCCGCAAACGTTCAGCCCGAGGCGCTGCTGTGCCTCGGTACGGCCCTTGTCTGCATGGTGCTGCTTCATTTCTTCATGACAAAGACCAAACTCGGAACCGCAATGCGCGCAGCCGCGATGGACTCCATGGCGGCGGAATCCTGCGGAATCAACGTGTCCGTAAGCACCGGCATCACATGGGGTCTTTCGGCGGGATTGGCCGCGGTCGGCGGCATGCTCCTGGGTCCCATGTACGGCGTGTTCCCCGTACTCGGCGCCACCATCGGCAGAAAAGGCTTTTCCGGCGCCGTAATAGGCGGCTACGGAAACATGTACGGTTCGATAGTGGGCGGACTGCTGCTGGGGCTTACCGAGACGCTTGTCGCGGGCTACGTCTCCTCCGTCTACAAGAATCTCATCGCGTACATAATCCTCCTCGTTTTCCTTTTCTTGAAACCTACGGGCATCTTCAACGAACGGGCGATCCAGGACGTGTGATTGGGTAGGAGGAAGATAATCCATGGACGTAGCATACAAGCTCAAAGACAAGAAATTCATTCCGAGGATATTCGTTGCCGTAGCGGCGCTGCTGTTGCCGCTGCTTCTAGGCGGCGGCGAATATACGCTGCTGCTCGTCTGCATCATTGAAGTCTACATAATCGCCGTATCCGGCCTGGATATCGTATTCGGCTACTGCGGGCAGATTTCCCTCGGACACGCCGCGTTCTATGCTATCGGCGCGTACGGAACGGCGATTCTGCACAATACGCTCGGCTGGCCCATCCTTTTTACTATGATAGTATCGGCCTCCGTTTCCGCGCTCATCGGCGCGTTGCTGGCGTACCCCGCGTCGAAACTTGTGTTCCACTTTCTTTCGTTGTCTACTATCGCGTTCGGGGAAATCGTCTACCAATTCCTCATACACTCTCCGAACAAGATAACCGGCGATTTCAACGGCTTGTCCTCGGAACGATTCGCCATTTTCGGGTACACATTCAAGAGCAATGCGGTATGGTACTATTTCGGCCTTTTCTGTGTCGTCGTGTTCCTTACGGCGAAATATTTCCTCGTGCATTCGAAGACGGGGAGGGCGTTCACCGCCATCAGGGAGAATACCCACGCCGCGAACGGTATGGGCATCAATGTGCGGAAATACAAGGTTATGGCGTTCGCCACCAGCGCGTTCTACACGGCTTTCGCGGGCGCGATGTTTATCCACCTGGCCGGCTATATCCATCCGGATACGTTCACTCTGCGGCAGTCGGTCCTTTTCTTGACGATGCTGCTGTTCGGCGGTTCCGGTTCATTGATCGGTCCCATCCTGGGAGTCATCGCGGTCGAGCTGCTCATCGAATCGCTGCGCGCTTTCCAGGACTATCAGGTGTTCATCTACGGCATCCTTATGCTGATAGTCATCGTCGCCTTGCCCGGCGGATTATTCGGTGGATTCAGAGAGCTGGCGAACTACGGAAAATACAAACTGAAGAAGAAATCCGGCACTCCGGCGTGAACGAAGGGAGCAGATTTTTATGCTGACGACGGACAAGGTTACGATAAAATTCGGCGGTCTTACGGCCGTCAATCAGGTTAGCGTACATATCGCTCCCAACAAGATCACGAGCTTGATCGGACCTAACGGCGCGGGGAAAACCACTTTCTTCAACTGCATCAGCGGCGTCTACAAGCCGAACTCAGGCAGGGTCATCTTCGATGGCAACGAGATCCAGGGGAAGAAGTCGTACCAGATCAACTACGCGGGTATTTCCCGAACCTACCAGATCATCAACCTGTTCCGAAAAATGAATGTGCTGGAGAACGTACTGGTCGGCATGCATCCGCGGTTGAAGTCGAACTACCTATCGGACATGCTGAGACTGCCCGCGCAGCGGAGGGAAGAAATCATCGCGTTCGAGAAGGCGAACGAGTGGCTTGAATTCGTCGGCCTCGAGGAGCATGCGTACGATCCAGCTTCCAGCCTCTCCTACGGAAAACAGAGGCTCCTCGAAATCGTTCGCGGGCTCGCGAGCGATCCCAAGCTCATCCTTTTGGACGAGCCGGCGGCGGGCATGAATTCCAAGGAAAAAGAGGAACTCGACGTATTGCTGAAACGTATAGTTGACCTGGGGGTAACGATCCTCGTCATCGAGCACGATATGAAACTGATCATGGGCGTCAGCGACTATATCTACGTATTGTGCAACGGCGCGTTGCTCGCGCGAGGGACGCCGAACGAGGTGCAGAACAATCCCGACGTGATAAGCGCCTACCTGGGAGGTGATTAGCATGGCGCCGATTCTTGAACTTATTGATTTCCATTACTATTACGGGAATATTCACTCGGTGAAGGGCGTCAACCTCCACGTCGACACCGGCGAGATGGTAACGCTCATCGGAGCCAACGGGGCGGGGAAGACTACTACACTCCAGACGATTTCCGGACTCACGAATCCCAACGGGGTACGCGGCAAGATACTCTTCAACGGCAAGGAAATCCAGGGCCTGCGCGGCAGCAAGGTCGCGAACCTGGGAGTCATCCAGGCCCTCGAGGGACGACGCATTTTCGCCAAGCTGACCGTTGAGGAAAACCTCATGGTCGGCGCGTATCTGCGGAACGACAAGAAGAGAATAAAGGATGACCTGAACGATGTATTCCGGCGTTTCCCTCGGCTGCTCGAACGACGAACCCAGCTTGGTGGTACCCTATCAGGCGGCGAGCAACAAATGCTGGCAATCGGACGGGCGCTGCTCGGGCGGCCGAAAATCCTGCTGCTCGACGAACCGTCGCTCGGTCTGGCGCCGCTCATCGTCAAAGAAATCTTCAGGGTGGTCAAGGACATCAACAGGGAAGGGACTACGGTCCTGTTCGTAGAGCAGAATTCGAAAATAGCGCTTTCTACAGCCAAGCGCGGCTACGTCATGCAGACGGGAGAGGTCGTCATACACGATACCTGCGAAAACCTGCTTGCGAATGAGGATGTCAAGAAAGCGTATCTGGGTGTGTAGCACGCACGCGGCGGCCGCGAAGGACAGTCCGAAAGACGCGCTGCTCGATGTGTTTCCTGGCGCGCCCGAATTGAAGGCCGGTTACGTCTACGCGAACGAAAGTCCAGGATTGGGCATCGATATAAACGAATTCGAAGCGGCAAAATACCCGTGCGGAAACCCTGTTGTCACCTGGACGCAGACGAGGCTTCCCGACGGTTCGCTTCACACCCCATAGGAGGAAAAAATGAAAGAGGTCGTCATCACCGCTCCGCACAAGTACGAGGTTCGGGAAGTCCCCATTCCCGAGCTCGGCAACGATTACGAAGTCCTCGTCCGGATGAAGGCCGCGGGCGTGTGCGGATCGGATCACCATATCTATCACGGCAAGAATCCGAATACGCTCTATCCGTGCATACCCGGCCATGAGAACGCGGGCGTCATAGAGAAAATCGGCTCCAAGGTGACGAATGTGAAGGTCGGCGACCACGTCGTCGTCGACCTCATAATAACGTGCGGTACCTGCCGGCAGTGCAGGATGGGCAGGGAGAACGTCTGCGAGAACGTTCGCGTGCGGGGCAGCAGTGCCGACGGCGGCTTCCGCGAATACTTAACCGCGCCTGAAGACGACGTATACGTCGTTCCCAAAACCGTTCCGTTCAAGGACGCGGCACTCGTGGAGCCGTACGCAATCGGCGCGCACTGCACATCCCGGGGCCGGGTAACGAAGGACGACATCGTGTTCATCCTCGGCACGGGTACGATCGGCTCGATCATTCTGCAGACATGCAAGAAACTAGGCTGTATAGTCATCTGCTGCGACAGGGTCGAGGATACGCTCGTGCGCGCCAAGCGATACGGGGCCGATCTTGTCATAGACAACTCCAAAGAAAGCGTCATCGCAAGGGTGGGCGAATTTACCGGCGGCAAGGGCGTGACGATCGCGTTCGATTCGGCGTGTTTCCCCGGATCGCTCACCAGCCTCTTCGAGAAAGGCCTTGTGTGCAACGCGGGCCGCATCGTAAGTCTCGGGTTCAGCACGGAGAGCGAATCGATCTCCCAGGCCATGCTCGACATCCGCGAACTCGACCTTATCGGTTCCCGGATGTCTTGTTACCAATTCAAACCGGTCATAGAAAAATTCGCCCGAGGCGATTTCGATGTGGACGGCATCGCGACGACGTTCATCCGCTTCAACGACATCGGCCGGATGTTCCGGTATATGGATATTCCTGATCCGACTGTAAAGAAAATGGTGCTGCTCTTCGATTAAGGCTTGGAGGAAGACATGGTTCATTCGCTGTTCGACATCACCGGCAAGAAGGCGATCGTTACAGGCGGCTCTCGGGGCCTCGGCCACGGCATGGCTGAGGCTCTTCTTGAAGCAGGCTGCGCTGTCGCGATCATTGGTTCATCGGACCAGACGTTCAAGGCAGCCGAGGACTTCAGGGTAAAAGGCTATGAATGCACGGCGATCAAGGCCGATCTGCGGGAACGTGCCGAGGTGCGTTCTTCCTTCGATCAGGCGCTCGCGGCGCTCGGTGGGGAATTGGACATACTGATTACAGCAGCGGGCATTCAGCGCCGGCACTCGGCAGAGGATTTCCCCATCGAGGAATGGGACGAGGTATTGAACATCAATCTTCACGCGGTTTTCATACAGTGCCAGCTGGCCGGACGCATAATGCTTGCCAAGGGCCGTGGTAAAATCATCAACGTCGCGTCGATGGCCTGTTTCTTCGGTGGCCAGACGATCCCGGCTTATTCCGCCTCAAAGGGCGGCGTAATGCAGCTGACCAAGGAACTTTCCAACGACTGGGTTGGACGGGGCATCTGCGTCAATTCGATCGCTCCCGGTTATATGGCGACCGATATGAACTCCGCCTTGCTCGCGAACGAAGCCCGGTTGCGCCAAATTTCCGAGCGCATTCCCGCGGGGCGGTGGGGAACCGAGGCGGACATGAAAGGCGTCACGATCTTCCTCTCGTCCGCGGCGAGCGACTACGTTACCGGCGCCGTCATTCCCGTGGACGGCGGTTATCTGGTGAAATGAGGCTCGAATCCGGCCGTATACGGCGGCCGATCATATATGATTGCTTTGATGGATCCATTAGGTAGAGAGCGCGATCAAGAAGATCATTGAGAATCCCGAAGAAGTGTGTAAAATATCGCTATTATTCGACTGAAGACACGAGGCGGATCAGCATGAAGATCATGAGGCAAACGGTTGTACAACAGGTCATCGAATTCATCAGAAAGAATATTGAGAACGGCACATGGAAAGTCGGCGAGAAAATACCTTCCGAACATGCCCTGACCGAACTCTTGGGCGTCAGCCGAGCCAGCGCCAGGGTCGCCATCCAGCAATATATCGCGATCGGAGCGTTGGAAAGCCTCCACGGCAAGGGGACCTTCGTCCTGAAAAACGACTTGAGCTCTTTCTGGAACCGCGACCATAAAATAAATAAATCGGATTGCGAGGATATACGCAAGGTTTTGGAATTTCGAAAGCTGATCGAACCAGAAGGAAGCTATCTCGCGGCTCAATTCGCGACGGTAAAGACAATCGAAAAGCTAAAGCGGCATTTGAAGAATATGAAGGAGAATATCGGCAACTCGAAAAAATTCATGGAAGAGGACGCTTCTTTCCATGAAGAAATCGCGCTGGCTTCCCAGAACCATTTGATCTACAAAAGCGTAAAACAGGTTTTCGATACGAGCGAAAACGATCATGTACATTTAATCGAAGTATATGGGTACAAAGACGGCATTTACGACCATACGGTCCTTCTCAAAGCCATCATTGACAAGGATCCGAAATCGGCCAGGAAAGCGATGCTGGAACAATTACAGTTTGCGATCGACAGAATGAAGTAGGGCGAAAGATCTGAAGACTTGGCCTGGATCGCACAGCTCCTCAGCAAATAGACTGCGAAACCGCCGCTTTTGAAGCTGAAGCGGCCAAGGGAGGCCAGTGCGCTCGACGAGGCCTGTCCCCCCTTTATACCTCCACGACCAGCACCGCGACATCGTCATCCGGGTTGTCCGCTCCGAGGCTGCGGACGATCGCAAGCGGAAGCTCGGCGAGCGGGAGCTGCCTGAGCAGTTGCGCCGCCTCGAGAAGCCGGCTATGCGACTCCATCCAGCCCGCCTTGTCTTCGCCGAGTTCAACGAGTCCATCGGTGTAGAGAAGGAAACGGTCGCCCGGCTGAACATCCATCGATTCGGAATGGTATTCCGAGTCTTCTATCATGCCGATGAACGGGTTCTCGCATTCGACCAGGCGGATCGGTCCCTCCTTGGGAATGAAAACGGCAGGCGGGTG
>CAZKJA010000117.1:0-9866 GCA_964552925.1 uncultured Treponemataceae bacterium | reverse complement strand
GACAAGTGGCCTAAAAAAAACGTCACATGGGACGGTTTGTCCTCCGGCGGTACTTCGGCACCTCAGCTTCAGAATTACAAGGTCGTCGCCTTGGTTCGCGATACTTACGGCAACACCGGACGATTTGAAGGCTCGATCCGCGTCGCCGCACTACCGGTCGCGCCGCCGGTTCCGAAACCGGTCGTGATTCCCGCCCTACCGGTCATGGCGTCCATCACACCTCAAACGCGCGGTTTCTCACCCAACGGCGACGCTACGTTGGACTCGATTGTGTTTGATCTGGCATATGGTCGGCCTCAGTCAGTCAAGGCATGGAAAATCGATATCCTGCTGAATGGCAAAAGCATCCGCAGTTTCGTCGGCACTTCCGCCAATCTTCCGTCGAATATTTCTTGGGATGGCAGGAAATCCAACAATCTCATCGCGGACGAAGGAAGCTATACGGCGAGTCTGGCCATCGATTTTGGAACGTCATACATTGCAGTCAAAGTGCAGAGTGAACCGGTCGTATTGGCCCTTGGTTCACCTGTGGGCGACATATCGCTTTCCGAGTCTTTGTACTCGCCCATCGAATCCCTCCCTTCCATAGGGATTTCCGTTTCTGCCGCTTCAAAGATGGCCAGGATGAAGAACTGGTCGATGCGGATATATGATCCAGCCTCGAATCTCTTCAAGAGTTTCGAAGGCGAATGGCCGAATACCAGCGTTGTCTGGGATGGAAAGGGGATTTCAGGTGAAATGGTCGAGTCCGCAGAGGACTATGCTGTTGTAGTCAAAGTCTGGGATGAATTCGGCAATATTGCGCTCCTGACATCGAATATTCCCGTCGATATCCTTGTCGAAGAGACCCCGACGGGGTACAGAATCATGAGCTCGCGTATTTTTTTCAGGGCATATACCGCTGATTACTCGAGCGTGGATGCCGTGTACGCAAGCCGGAATGTCGAGAAGCTGGACCAGCTCGCGGCCAAGCTTAAGAAATTCCCTGACTATGCCATCAGGATCGTCGGCCACGCGGTCAAGATCTACTGGAATGATCCGGTGAAGGGACTCCTGGAACAGAAGCAGGTCTTGTTGCCGCTATCAGCCGCTCGTGCCGAGGCGTTGGCGAAGGCGATGACGGCCCGCGGTTTCGATGCATCCAAGATAATCACCGAAGGAGTCGGTGCGGACGATCAATTGGTATCCGATAGCGATCTCGTCAACCGTTGGAGAAACAGGCGAGTCGCGTTCTTCCTCGAGAAACCATAGTTGGTTCATCGAAGCCTGCAGTTGTATAGTTGAAGCATGGCTAGCAGGATTTTTGGACTTGCACCTGTCATCGATGCTCGGACGCGCGTGCTTGTACTGGGGTCGATGCCAGGCGCGGTCTCATTGGCGAGGGGCGAATACTATGCCCATCCCCGGAACAGATTCTGGCAACTCATGGAGCTCTTGACAGGGGTACCGGCCTCGGCGCCCTATGACGAGAGGCTGCAATCGCTGAATGCGGCGGGAGTAGGGGTATGGGATGTACTCGGCTCTTGTGAACGGACAGGAAGCCTGGACTCCGGTATCGCCAAATCGAGCGAGCGATGCAACGATATCGTCGGAATGCTCAATGAATACGAAAATATCAGGCTCGTATGCTGCAACGGTGGAAAAGCTCATGCAAGCTTCAAGTCCGGTATCGAACCGTGGCTGAACGGGCTTGTTCTTGCCAGGACGGATGTCAAGCGCTTGCCTTCCACGAGCCCTGCGAACGCCTCGTATAGCTTGAGCCGGCTCATGGAATCCTGGTCGCTCATCACCGTAGGTTGAGCGCTGGCGCAAAGCGACGCTGGCAAAATCCCCGAATCTGTTGCAGGTCGAGCCAGGGATGGCGAGCGAACAGCCACCCGCAGTTTCGCGGTAGCGAAACTGCGATGTCAAGGATTTTGCAGGAGGCAAAATCCTTGACTATACTTGCTGGACCGGCTGAAAGATGCTAGACTTTTACCCAAAGATACGTGGAAACGCGCTGTCGGAGGGTTGAATGGTCGAGAGGGAAGTACTGCTGCAACTCGTGACGTTTCAATTGAGCGAAGAGTTATACGGCATAGATATAATGGATGTGAAGGAAATTGTACCGTTGCAGGAAATCCGGACCATTCCCAACGCTCCTTCGTTTGTGGAAGGTTTGTATAATCTTCGGGGCGAAATCATCCCCGTGATCAACTTGCATAAACGATTCCATCTCAGGAAAGCCGCCGTGGACGAAGATGAGGAGCTATTGTCGGGATTCATAATCATCGACATCGACGGCATGAAACTCGGGGTGATTATTGACAAGGTCGAACGGGTTGTCTCCATCGACTACAAGGATATACAGGCTCCGCCGCAGATGATAAGTGGTATCGGCGCTGAATACATACAAGGTGTTGTCAACCAGAACGCGGGGTACCTGATAATTCTGGAAATTCGCAAGCTGTTCAATCCCAAGGAACTCAGGAAAATCGAAGAGATCAGGAAGTAGGTCTCCTTTTGGCGGACATAGTGGTTCATAGTTCGTATATCAGGCGCAAAGACATGGATTCCGTCCTGAATTGTCTGGTAACAGACAAGCTTTGCCCCGGTGACTTTACCGACCGGCTTATCAAGCTTGCCAGGGAAAGGCTTGGTTTCGAGTTTGGTGTGGCGGTCAGAAATCCGGCGATCGCGCTCGATACCGCCATCGATGCCTTGGCATTGCAGCCCGGGGACGCGGTTGCCTGCTCCGCCCTCTCCCCGCCCTGGGTTTACAAGCTGCTCACAAACAGGAAGCTGGAACCAGTCTGGCTCGATGTCGATATATCGAGCGCCTCCTTCTCCTCATCGTCGCTCGGGCGGCTTGCCTCCAAACCGGTCAAGGCGCTTTATCTGGAAGGATCGTGGGGAATTTTACCGGATCCGACGCTGTTTGCGGACTTGGGCATTCCTGTCATCGAGGACATAAGCTACTCGATTGGCGGTACAACGGAAACATTTTCGGCAGGCGGCATCGGTACGCTAGTCATTTTAGGGCTTGAGCATGCTTCTTCCATCACCGCTGGCGGGGGGGCCATCCTGTATGCGCCAGGCCGACGCGAGGGCCAGGCCTTGCGCAATACCGCCGAAAAACTGTTGGCCATGGAAAGAATCGGGGAGATGAATGCGGCGCTTGCCCTGCCGCAATTGAGGGATATCGACAAGTTCATCTCGAAGAGGAGAGAGTTGACCGAGCTGTTCCTGCAGTCGTTGGCACGTTCCCACAAGCGGGCTCTGACTTCCACGATAGAGTGCGAAAGCGCGTGTTTCGGCATGGTGGTCGTACTCGATTCCGGCGTGAAGGACGTGCGGGCTTACGCGAAGAAGAAGGATGTCGACACCGTGATGGCATTTGACGACACCTGCATGGCAGTCGGATTGGTACCGGATGGCTTGTGTCCGGATGCGGCCTCCTTGGTTCATAGGTCCGTGGCCTTCCCCCTCAACCAACGCGTAGGCAAGAATGCCGCGCAAAAAATCGCCAAGGTTCTGGCCTCTCTGCCTTGAACAGGACAATCGCATTGAAAGCAACACGCGGTCATGCGGCGATACTCGTAAATACAATAAAGAGCGATGCCGGGGCACTGTCGGGCGAGATAGTGGCCGTTTTGGCGGCTTCTGGCTGGACGACCGAACTTGTGCCTTTCGGGCATGAGGATACCGGTATACCGGCTTTGGACAATGCCGATATCCTGGTAAGCCTCGGGGGGGATGGCACCGTCCTGTACGCGGCGCGCTTGGCGGCGCCTTTCGGGGTGCCGATCCTTCCCATCAATCTTGGCACTTTGGGCTTCATCGCGTGGGTGAAGAAGAACGAGTGGAAAGAACGGTTCCACGAAGCCGTCACCGGGCAGTTGACAGTGTCCGAGAGGATAATGCTTGATGTGACCGTAGAACGCTCCGGCAAAGCTATCGCGGGTTTCTCAGCGTTGAACGACGGCGTTGTATCGGGGGCGGGACCGGCCAAGATTGTCAACCTCAGCATTGCCGTCAATGGCGCTCCTTTGGGGAGGTACCGGTCGGACGGTTTGATAATATCGACGCCTACCGGCTCCACGGCGTATTCCTTGGCAGCCGGCGGACCCGTGCTTGACCCGGACATGGACGCGATGCTTTTTACCCCGATCTGTCCATTCACCTTGTCGAACCGGCCGTTGGTGATTCCCGCTGGCGAGACGCTGGAACTTCTTGTTGAAGCGAACCAACGGGAAGATACGATGTTGACAGTCGATGGGCAGGAATTCTTCAATTTGGAAGAGGGGGATAGAGTGCTGTTCTGCAGGTCCGCTTTCAAGGCGAGGCTGTACCGA
Organism: uncultured Treponemataceae bacterium; assembly: GCA_964552925.1. Taxonomy (GTDB): domain Bacteria; phylum Spirochaetota; class Spirochaetia; order Treponematales; family UBA12059; genus SZUA-370. The sequence goes on along the minus strand of CAZKJA010000117.1, from coordinate 5,532 downwards.
TGCGAGAAAGGCTCGTTCTACCAGGTGCTGAGGACCAAGCTGAACTGGTCCGGAGGCCTCGATGCTTGAGGAACTGTCGATTCGGGATTTCGCCATAATCGACAGGCTCTCAATACGCTTCGAGCCGGGGCTCGATGTATTGACCGGTGAGACTGGCGCGGGAAAATCCATCCTGATCGGAGCGTTGGGATTTCTCCTGGGGGCAAAGGCCGATACGGGGATTATCCGGGCAGGCGCCGATGAGACGCTCGTGACAGCCGTCATCGCGGTGAACGGGAACAAGGACGCGTCATGCTGGCTCACGGAACACGGGTTGGAACCGGAAGACGGAACCGTGATAATCCGCCGTGGTTTGAGGCGGAACGGCCGCGGCTCGATATATATCCAGAATGTGCCTGTCGTCAGGCAGGATTTGCAGGATTTTACTTCCACCATGGTCGAAGTGCACGGCCAACGCGATGGTCATGCGCTTCTCAAGAAGGATAGGCACCGGCAACTCGTGGACAGCTTCGCCGGAATAGAGGCGGAGGTTTCCTCCTACGGAACCGTCTACGCGGACCTGGGCGGCAAACGCAAAGCCTTGGCCTCGATGGCGAGCTCTGAGGCTGAACGCCTGCGGGAAATGGAATTGTTGCGCTTCGCCGCCGAGGAGATCGATGCGGCGGGCTTGCGGGCGGGCGAGGAAGACGAGCTCTTGGACGAGGAGCGCCGGCTTTCCCAACACGAAAAGCTTTTTGCATCGGTAACGCAATCAAAGGAATTGCTGGCAGAGCCGGATGGCGCGATCACGCGCCTGAGAAAGGCCCGCGCCCAGCTGGAAGCCGCCGGATCGATAGATCCCCGCCTCGCCGATGGTGCCAGAAGGCTTGATGATGCGTACTACGAGATCGAAGATATCGGCGAGTTCCTGACGACGTATGTAGATCAGATGCAATTCGATCCGGCGAGGCTGGAGTTCCTGGAAGGACGGCTCGCCGTCCTGCAGAGGCTCAAACGCAAGTACGGTTCCAGCCTTGCCGATGTAATCGCCTACCGCGCGGATGCCGCTACGCGCCTGTCGAGCCTGGAAAACTGGGAAGAGGGCAGGGCTGGACTCGAGGAGCAGATCACGGCGCTGGAAGCGGATGTCAAGGCACGAGCGGAGAGTATTTCAGCCAAGAGGGTTTCCGCGGCCGGGAGACTAGAGGAAACAGTGCAGTCCATCCTGTGTACGCTCGGGATGCCGCACGCCCGGTTCATGATACGTATCGAACGCATGCCGCTTTCGGAGGGCAAGCTTGTCGTCGGCCCCAACGGGATTGATGAGCTCGAGTTCCATGTGGCAGCCAACAAAGGCGAACCGTTGCGCCCGCTTGCCGAAGTCGCGTCCGGCGGAGAGTTGTCCCGGGTAATGCTGGCCCTCAAAACCGCCTTGGCCGAGGATGACGGTTCGCCTACGATGGTATTTGACGAGATAGATGCCGGTATCGGCGGCGAGGTGGCGCTCGGAGTCGGTTTGCATCTGGCGGGTCTTGCGTCGGCTCGGCAGGTTCTCTGCATAACACATCTCGCCTCGATTGCGGCCCGTGCCGATAATCATTTTGTGGTAGAGAAGAAATTGGAAGGCGACAGGACCGTGACTCGTGTATCATTGCTGACGGGAGATGCCCGTGTTCGGGAAATCGCGAGGATGCTTTCAGGGGATTCCAATTCCCGGGTATCCCTGGACCATGCGGCCGATCTGGTGGCCAAGCTCGGAAGCAAGCGAGGGAGATAATGTCGAAGATAACCCAGGAACAACGAAACCGTTATGCGGCAAAGGTCAAAGAATACAAAACCACCACCGATGCCATCCTTGCGAAGGAACAATCATTCCTCAACGTTCTCAAGCAGCCGGGGAGCCAGGGAGTGGGGTATGTACGCATCAAATTATCCCAGGAGATGCTGGCCCTCACGTCGTACCAGGTCTTGGTAAATACACTTTCCGTCGCCCTGCTCGGCATAAAGAATGAGGATGCCTTGAGCGAAGCCAGGAAGAGCGTCGGACGCGGCCTCAAATACCTCGAGGATATCGTAACGGCATATGTCGATGTGCCGTTTTCTGAATATGAGAAGAACCTGGAGGCTATCTCCGAGATTTCCTATGATGACAGGTACTCCCACTTGCGTAAATTCGGGTTCGCCATCCGCGATATAGAAGAAGGATTTGGATCGAACTCGAAATGGAAATGGTCGTTCGTGGAACTATGGGGAAAATTGGCGGCGGTGGCCAAAAACAGCCTTGACTTGAAACGAGCATATGTCGACCTGGACATGACATCGCCCAACCGGATGATAGTGATATCGTATCTGGCGTTCGTGAAGCGGCTCCTGCAGGGTACGGCAGACAAATACCGGGAAAAATACGAAGTCTCATCGATGAAAATGGACGACTTCAAGCAGGCCATAGTATTCCTCAATGCCTTGCGCAGGATCCATATGAACATGGGGGAACGGAGCGAGGCTGAAGATCTAAAAAAGAAGATCGAAATCTGGTCGGGAAAATTGGATAGCGACCAGAAGAAACGGGAAGAGGAAGCCAAGCTCAAGCGATAGCATCATCCTCCTGACGCCGGGTTGCCAGCCAGTTCGTGGAGTGCATCGTGTGGGAAAAGTTCTCCCATCGTAGTATCGACAAACCTGCCGTCCGCCCCCCCGAACCGGATGGGAAACCCTGGACCAACGAATTCGCTTATGAACTGCCTGCAGGCTCCGCACGGGCTCACAGGATACCGGGCATCGGGACACGAGACGGCAAGCGATGAAAATTTGGTTTTTCCTTGGGCCAATGCCGAGACTATCGCGGAACGTTCGGCGCAAATTGTAAGACCGTAGGAACGATTTTCAACATTGGCGGCGGTTATGACACTGCCATCTTCGCATAACAGGGCCGCTCCAACCCTGAACCGGGAGTATGGGGAGTATGAACGGTCTGCCGCCCTTGTCGCGAGTTCGAATAACGAGTTCATTTCCATATATCCTGCCTTTCGACGTGTAGCATGCATGTCTTGTATTGACGGAATGGGATGATACTATATACCATTCACCGTCAAAGTCCAATATTCGCGACGAAACGAATTGCCGTTAATGCAAAGCACAGGGGATGTGGAAAAGATCGGGAGGATATATGACAGAAGGGGATGGGCGTCGCAGCGCCGTCACAATCCTCATTGCCATACTGGCTCTGGTGTTATATATTTTTCTTTGTTCCGAGCCATTGTCCCCTGAATTGTCTGCCATACCCCGCTGGAAAACCGTTTTATATTCATCCGGCGGCGAAAATCCCGCGTCTGGAAGCGCTTCAGGCTCTCAGGTCACGCAACAGATCGCATTTTTGTCAGGGGGTAGGTTCGGTTATTTCCATGCCGATGGAACAGTAGCGTACATGTCCGAATCGAAGGGAAATGTAGCTATATCGGATGCATCGTATATATCCATTCCGGTCAACGGGACTGGCGGCATCCTTAAGTCCTCAAATAATGTGGAAATAGCCGCTCTAAAGGCAGTATCTCCTTTTTTTGTCTCCGGCCGCTTGTATTCCGCAAAAGCCGATGGGACCGGGGTGACCTCCTTCGATGAGCACGGCCTGGAGCGGTGGTCATATATTTTCCCGTGCCAGATCAGCGCCTTCGCTTCGGGTGAAGCACTCTCCGTCGGAGGGACAATCGATGGCTGGCTTGAGGGGGTCGACAAGAACGGCAAAAAGGTCTTCTCCTTCTCGCCTGGAGGGTCGAGACTTCCGGTGATACTCGGAGCCGCCGTTTCTGGTTCAGGTGATTGGATCGCGGCGGTTTCCGGTATCGACAGGCAACGCCTGGTTGTGTTGGGACGTGGTGGCGCCGATTATCGGGTCATGAGCCACCGTTTCCTCGAATCGGATTTCCGCGAACCGATACGGATCGTCATCATGGAAGACGACACGCATGTGTTGTATAGACGGAACGACGGAGTCGGAGTCTGGTCGGTCGATGGCAAGGTCGACGAGGTGCTCCCCGTGATGGCAGAGGATTTCGAGGTGTCGATCGACCCCGACCACAGGATCGCGTTGCTCGCGGCAAGGCAAGGCAAGGCAAAAAGCATCACTGTATTCCGGACCCCTTCCACCTTGCTCGGTACGATCAACCTGCCCGATTCCAGCGATTTTATCCGGATTCAAGGCTCGTCGATATATTTCGGGGGGCCGACCTGGATAGCCCGTCTTGATCTGGTGGAGGAGTAGGTGAGACGTCATCATGGAATCCTGTTGTTTCTGGCCCTTGCCGTAGTCTCGGCATTTGCCTTCGAGTGGCCCTTGAACGCGGCAAGCATCCGGTATGGCTTTGGTTCAAATCGAGATGGCTTCCTCAAAGGCACGGAGTTTGGCTCGTCTGACAGCATGGTGCGTTCAGTAGCCGATGGCGAGCTTACTTTTGTCGCCACCGGGTACTCCCTTCCGGGCGGCTACCCGATCCACGGAGGGTCCATGCTATCGCTGGCCCACCCTTCCGAGATGGTGACAGTGTATACTGGCATGGTCCCCGAATCCATCTCGAGGTACCTGAAAAAAATCCGGGCGGGAGATGTCTTGGGGCGGACTCCAGAAGCAGGTGCGCGGGTGGCAACGCGCTTTTTTACCTATGACGGCAAGGAACGCCGTTTTGTGAATCCGCTCATGGTGTTGCCCGGAGTCCGCGATGTTTCCCTTCCGCTTATCCGCTCCATAAGCCTTGAGAATGATGGAGTGGAAGCGCGCGTCGACCAGACAAGGATCGTCAAGCAGGGGATTTATAATGTCGTCCTTGAAAGCTATGACAATTCGCCCGTGGGTGAGCAGAGCGCGCCGTTCGAGATATCGGTGACAATCGATGGCTCTGTACGCGCGAGGGTCGTCTACGACGCGGCATGGGCCAAGGACGGAGCGGCGTTCGTATTCGGGTCGGCAGGACTCGAGGAAAACGCTTATCTACTTGATGTGAACAGGGTCAGGTTTGGACCGTACGTGTTTCCCAGGGGGCGGGTAATTTTGTCGGTGGTCGTTTCGGATTTTGCTGGCAACAAGCGGGAGCAGACTTATTCCTTATCCGTCCAATGACAAATCCATCCGAACCTTCTCCACGACCGCGAGACAGGAAAACTCCCGGTCAAAGCCTTGTCCCCTATGCGGAAAAAGCGGAACGAACCGGACTTGGGGCGCGGAGGGCGTCGTGTTCATCCGCTGCGAATCGTGCGGTTTGTGGCGACAGGACCCCCAACCCGAGCGCGAGGCAATAATTGCCCGCTATGGCGATGAGTATCTTGACTACGAGACAAAGCGTCATATGGAATACCGCGCCATCTCGCTCTTGAGCCTCGCAGAGGCCGGTCTCGATCCAAGACATTCGACGGCTCCCGATGGAAGGATTCGGTCGATAGTGGAAATTGGCTGCGCGACCGGCGCCTTGCTCGCCGCTTTCAAGGACGCGCTTTGGGATGCTTTTGGAGTAGAGGCGGGTCCGTCGATGGCCGCGTATGCAAGGTCGACGTTCGGTCTTTGCA
>CAZKJA010000116.1:0-9891 GCA_964552925.1 uncultured Treponemataceae bacterium | reverse complement strand
GCGAACTCTTCCCCGCCGTACCGGGCCAAGGTATCCTGCGGCCGGGTGAGAGCCTTGGCGATTGCGGCGGAAACGGTTATCAGGGTTTCATCGCCAGCCTGGTGTCCGTACTTGTCGTTGTACGGTTTGAAGAAATCGATGTCCACCATGAGCACTGATACGGGTTCCGCGAGCCTCGAGGCCGTCAGGAACCTCCTCGACAGCTCGACGTCGAGCGAGCGCCGGTTGAGGACGCCGGTCAAGCCGTCGTGGGCGGCAAGGACCTCGAGCCTCGCGTTGGCCTGCTCGAGCTGGCTCTTGAGCCTGGACAGCTCGTTTACCTCGCCCCGCAGAAGGACCCGGCTCCTGACTATGGAGAGTACCCAAATTATCGCGACGCCGAACACCGTATACAAGGCAATGGCCCACCAGGAAGCCCACGGCATCGGATCGACCTTGATGCGCAACCCGGTCGCTTCTTCCGCCCACTCGCCGACGCCATTGGCCGCCTTGACCTTGAAGACGTATTCCCTGCCGCCGCGGAGATTCGTGTAGCTGGCGTAGGATCGGGAGCCGGCGAATACCCAATCGCCATCGAAACCTTCCAGCTTGTACGCGTACTGGACCCTCAGGGGATCCTCGTAATCCATGGCGGCGAAGTTGAGCGACAGCGACGCTTCGTTCCATTTGACGCGAAGGTCCTTGACGAACCACGGGGCGAGGCTGGATTCGAGTTCCTTGTTCTGGATCATGATGCTAGTAATCCGCACTGGCGGCGCTTTGGAGGAATAAGAAACCTTCCGCGGGTCGACCACGTACAGCGCGTTCATGGCGCCGAAATACAGGACGCCGCTAGCCGACTTGAAGCGGCCGGCGGTGAACTCGCCGTATCGCAGCCTGCTCTGGTCGGAGAACGGGCGCCACCTGCCGCTGGTTCGCTCGAGGATGGCAACGCCGGTCGTCGTCGAGGCCCAGATCGTGCCAGGCTCGCCTTCGAGAAGTCCCAACACTATGTTCGAAGGCAAGCCATGCTTCTTTGTCCAGTGGGAGAACGAGTCGGTGGATTCCTCGTACCTTGCAACGCCCCCGCCGTTGGTGGCGAGCCACAGTTTTCCCGTCGAATCTACGAACAGGTCCCGGACTATCATCGACGGGAGGCTCGTCGGGTCCTTGGGGGACGAGTCGTACCGGACGAAGCGGCCGCCGCCAGCGTATCGGCTCAGGCCGCCGTTCGTGGCTACCCACAGGCGCCCGGCGCCATCGTACGCGAGGCTGTAGACGAGATTGTCGCTGGGGCTGCCCGGATCGTCCTGCACCGACGGGTAATGGATGAAACGGTTCGCCGAACGGTCCCAATACTCGACCCCCCTGGTGTACGTCGCTATCCAGTAGTTGTCGGTTCCTATCTCCTCGACCATATCGTACAGTATAAAATCGGCTATCGCATCGGGGTTGGCGGGATCTGGCAGGAAGCGGTCGAATGAATCGCTTGCCTCGTCGTAGCGCGCCAAGCCGCCGTTGGTCATCGCCCATATGTTGCCGTGGGTGTCCTCGTACAGCTTGGGGACTATGTCGTTCGGGAGACTGCGTGCGTCCTTAGGGTCGAAACGGTAATGCCGGAACCCCTTTGCGCCAGGATCGAGCCTGTCGAGGCCGTTGTTGTACACGCCGATCCACAGCCGACGCTTCGAGTCCTCGAGCACCGCGGTGGTCTTGCCCGACGAACGGCTCGCGGGATCCTTGGGATCGTACTCGAAAATTGTATACGCCTCCGAATCGCGGGCAAGCAGGGAGAAGCCTCCGCCGTTCGTCCCTATCCAGGGATTGCCGTCCCGGTCCACGAGCATCGAGTATATTGTGTCGTGCGGCAGGGACCAGGTCCTGTCGGAGTCGCTCCTGTACCGGCTGATGATACCCGTTTCGGTGAATAGCTCGAACAACCCGCCGCCCCAGGTGCCGGCGCGCACTATCCCCTTCTCATCCGCGTTGACGAAGTATACGCGGCCGTCGTCTAGCCTGAAATTAGTGAACCGCCCGGTCACGGGATCGAATTTGGATACGCCGAAATTCCATAGCCCCAACCACAGGGCGCCCTCCGCATCCTCTTTGATAGAGAATACATAGTCGGATTGCAGGCCGTCCGGTTTGGCGGGATCCGCGCGGATTATCTCGAACGTATCGCTCGCTGGAAGGTAGCGGCACAGGCCGCCGCCGCTCGTTCCGACCCAGAAGTCTCCCCGCGAATCCTTGAACAGCGAGCGTATGGCATTCGACGCGAGCGAGCCCGATTCCGAAGGGTTTGATTTGAAATGCCTGAAACCCTTGCCGTCGTCGTCCATACGGTCGAGGCCGTTGAGGGTGCCCACCCAGAGCCTGCCCGAGGCATCCTTCGCGATCGACACAACGACGTCATAGACCAGCGAATCCGGGTCGGACTTGTCGTGCAACCAGGACCTGAACACCCCGGTCCTGGAATCGAACCGCGCCAGGCCGCCGTACGTGCCTATCCAGATTGTATGGCCATCCTCGTCCATGTACATCGTCTGTATGAGGTTGTGGGGCAGGCTTGCCGGATCGAACGGTTCGTTCTCGTACAGGTGGAACGACTTGCCGTCCCAACGGTGCAGTCCTCCCTGCGTTCCTATCCATATGAAACCCGCCTCATCCTGCACCATGGAGGACACGCTCGCGTTGGCCAAGCCTTCGCGCATGCCGGTATTGATGAAGCGGACAATCCTGTCCTCGGTCCGCTGGGTAATCGCCGGATCGTTCGCCGCGGGAACAGCCGCCGCGTGGAATAGCCGAACCAGCATGAGCGCAGCGAAGGCGAGGATTTTCATCATCGGCGCCGGTACTCCGACGCGATCCCGGCAGCGAGCTCGGCGTTGTTCATCACCAGCGCGATGTTCGATTCCAGGCTGTCGCCGCCGGTAAGGTCCTTGACCCGCGCCAGCAGGAAGGGCGTCACGTCCTTGCCGCGGACGCCCTGCTCCCGAGCCTCCGCAAGGGCGCGCTCAATAGCGTCGCTGATCACGTCGACCGGCATCTCGTACGCGGCGGGGATGGGGTTCGCGATGACGGCGCCGCCGGAGAGGCCGAGCGCCCATTTCGCCTTGAGCATCGCAGCGATGTCGGCGGCCGAATCCATGCGAAGCTCCGAGGGCAGGCCGGAGCGGCTCGTGTAGAAAGCCGGGAACTCGTCGCCGCGGTATACGACTACCGGCACGCCCTTCGTCTCGAGGTACTCGAGGGTCCGCGGGATGTCGAGGATGCTCTTGGCGCCGGCGCAGACGACGGCGACGTCGGTGCGCGCGAGCTCCTCGAGGTCCGCCGAGACGTCCATCGTGCGTTCCACGCCTCGGTGCACGCCCCCGATGCCTCCCGTGGCGAATATCCTGATGCCGGCCATCGCCGCTATTATCATAGTCGCGGCGACCGTCGTCGCCCCGTCCTTGCCGGAAGCGACGATGGTACCCATATCGCGTCGGCTTACCTTGGCCACCGAGTAGCCGCGTTCTCCGAGCGTTTGTATCTCTTCTACGGAAAGGCCCGCCTTGAGCTTGCCGCCCAGAATAGCTATCGTTGCGGGAACGGCTCCGGACGCCCTCACCCTGGCCTCGACGGCGAGGGCCGTCTCGACGTTCCTGGGATACGGCATGCCGTGGGAAATTATGGTCGACTCGAGCGCCACGAGCGGCGCCTTGCGGTCCAGCGCCTCGCGAACCTCTTCTCCCAGCTCAAGATATGCGTTCATTCACCACTCCTTGAACCAGTTCCAATAATGATCCGGCGCTCATTTCAGCGCTTACGGCATCGGGTCCGGAGGCGCACTGCGAAGCCGCGGCCACGGCGCAGGCGGCTTTGGTACCGATATCGTACCCGAGCGCGGCCGCCCATGCAAGCGCGGCGGTCGCGGCATCGCCCGCTCCCGAAACATTGACGACCGGCAAGTCGAGCGGACGCGCGAGTCCCGCGCCACGGGCGTCGGCCCACAGGATTCCCAAGGCGCCGAGCGAGATGAACACTTCGCCGACGCCGAGCGCCAGGAGCGCCCGAGCGGAAGCGGCGGCCAGGCCGACAGGATCGTTAGGCGCGGTCTCCGGCTCGAGGCCCAGGAGCGCGCGGGCTTCCATAAGGTTCGGTTTGACGATGCCGAAACATCCTGCCACCTTCGTCGCCTTCCGAGCCTTCGCGACCGACACCGTATCGAGCATCAGCGGCTTGGAACGCCACCGCAACGCCGCCTCTTCTATGCTGGCGGCCGGGAGATTGGCGTCGATTACAACGATGTCGGCTTCGTCGCCTGGTCCGTACCTCAGGGCGAGTTCCCGGGGATCGAGCCGGTCGACGAGGTCCATCGCAGCGACAGCGCCTACGAGGGTCCCGTCGGCGTCAATTATGCATATATATCGGGAACTTTCGGCGTCGGGAATTGTCAGCGAACGATCCGTGCGGACGCCGTCGGCTGAACAGGCATCGGCGAGCATCCGGGCCATAGGATCGCCGCCGAACACCGTGACCAACTCGGCGTCCAGCCCCAGCCGCGCCAGGTTGGCGGCTATGTTGCGTCCCACCCCGCCGCTCGTCAACGTCGAAGTACCGGGGTTTGAATCCGCTGGACGCCACGGATTGCGGCATCGAGCCTGGATGTCGATATTGGCGCCCCCGTACACGGCTACCCTCGGCCTTCGTCCGCGCATTCGGTTCCTCTTTTGCCATGCTCATATTGCCTCTGGAGCGGCCTTACGTTACAGTATAGACACCATGTCCGGTGTCGATCAACTCTTCGATCGCTTCGGGAACCTCCTCAAATCGTGGATGGGTTCCGGAGCCAGCGATAACCGTCCCTTCTCGGATCCCTACCAAGGCGGCCACGATGGCGCCAGATCGGGGAATGCCGCCGGCGACCCCTTCCTCGACGACGCGATGGCCGAGCTCGACGCCTTCCTCGAGGACGACAGGGAGGCGCAGGAACGCCTCGAGCGCGAGCGCGAGACGAGGCGCCGCGCGGAGGAACAGGCGCGCGCCCGGAAACCAGGCTACGGCTCCTCCGGCCAAGGCGCCGGTCCGCCCGCGAAGCTTGTCGCCGCGTACGCTACGTTAGGCCTGCCGTTCGGAGCTTCGTTCGCCGAGGTGAAAGCCGCGTACAAGCGCCTGCTCAAGGAGCACCACCCCGACAAGCATGGCTCGTCCCCGGAGCGCCAGAAGAACGCGACCGAGACGAGCGCGCGAATCAACGACGCGTACAGGATCATAGAGACGTGGCGCGATACAGGAACGATGGGTGACGAATGACCGAATCGCCGTCGATCCTCGATTATGTGTTAATGCTCGGGATTCCCGTTCCGATAATTGAAGAAGTAGATCAGAGGAGGGGGAGAACGAGATGACCCAGAATCCGCTCGCGGCTTACAGGGAAACCCGCATTCGTACAGCTGGCCCAGGCCAGCTAGTGGTGATGCTCTATGAAGAGGCGGTCAAGCAATGCGACCGGGCTGTCGACTTCCTCGACACAGACCTCAGGAAGAAACCTTCGAACATAGAAAAAGTGAACCAGTCGATCTGCAAGGTACAGGATATCGTCACGGAATTGATGGCGAGCCTGGATTTCGAGGCAGGCGGAGACATAGCCAGGGATCTTTTTTCACTGTACGTCTTCTTCAACCGCGAATTGACCGAGGCCAATATCTCCAAGGATATCGGGCGCGTCAAATCCGTCAGGATCATGCTCGCCGATCTCGCTTCCGCATGGGCAGTCGCGGCCACAAAGGCCCAAGGCGCAGGCGACGAGCGGCGCCCCGGCGTCAACATAGCGGGTTAGGTACTCGATGCCACCTGACGGTCGCCTCTCCAGGGAAGAAATGGATGAGCGGGTCGCCGTGCTCAAGCGCTTCCGCGAACTGCTCGTCCGACAGCGCGACAAGTTCAGGGACTACATGGGCCTGCTCGAGCGCCAGCGTGACGATATAGAGAAGGGCGACGTCGACGCCCTGGTCGCCCATGTGGAACTCGAGCAGGGCATCGTCAGCGACATCTTCTCCGTCCAGAAGGTTATAGACCCGCTCGAGGACATGTACCGGGCAGCCTACGCGGGCGCCGAACCCGAGGGCGTTTCCGAGCTCAGGGCTACCTTGGGCGAGCTCAAGGAAGAAGTCATCACCCGCAATTCCGAGAACAAGGCCCTGCTCAAGCAGAGGATGGACATGCTCCGTCACCAGATAATGAGCATCAACAACCCGTACAACAAGCGCAAGAGCGTGTATTCATCGTCGCCGGAACCCTCGGCGCTCGACATAAAGGGCTAGCGCGAGTCGCCCGCATGGGCGTATCCTTGTTTCCATGGAACCTATCTTCCTTCTCGACGCGTATGGCGTCATCTACCGCTCTTACTTCGCCTTCATCTCGAAACCCCTGCGAAATCCCCGGGGAGAGAACGTCTCGGCCGTATTCGGCTTCTTCCGGAGCCTCTTCCAGCTATGGGACCAGTACAAGCCGTCGGCCTTCGCCGCGGTGTTCGACACCAACATGCCCACGTTCAGGCATGAGATGTACGAACCGTACAAGGCGAACAGGCAGAAGACCCCGGAGGACCTGCACGCGCAGATACCGATGGTCGAGGAGATACTCGGGCTCCTCGGCGTGCCGATGCTCCGCGCGGACCGTTACGAAGCCGACGACATAATCGCGACGATAGCCAACAAATGCCGCGCAGCGGGCAGACAATGCTATGTAATCTCCAGCGACAAGGACCTGTTGCAGTTGGTAGGCGGCTCCGTCCGCGCGCTCAGGCCCGACCGAGACCAGGGCTTCATGCTGATAGGGCCGGCCGAGGTCGAAGCCGAGTGGGGGATTCCGCCGGAACTCGTGCTCGACTACCTGTCGCTTACGGGCGATTCGTCCGACAACGTCCCTGGCGTTCCCGGCGTCGGCGACAAGACGGCGCTAAAGCTCCTTACCGAGTACGGCAGCTTTGATGCGATCTGGGAGCGCCTCGCGGAGGTCAAACCCGACGGCCTGCGAAAGAAGCTCGAGGAAGGCAAAGAAATAGCCATGCTGTCGCGGACGCTTATACGCCTGGCGTACGACGCGCCGCTGTCAATGTCGACGCTCGACGAGCTGGCAGTGGGGTCGCTCGACCGTGACGCCGCGAGCGTGGTCTTCATGCGCGAAGGGATGCGCAGCCTCGCCACCAGGCGGGTCGCCGACGGGCAGTACAAGGTGGAACAATCCCCGGGAGCCCTGTTCGACGCAGCCGACCGCCGTGTCGACCGGACGCAAAGCCCACAGCCCACGGAGGCGGGGATAAAAACGCAGGCGCCGCCGGCAAAAGCGGCCGGGGCGACCCAAGCCGCCGCCACGGCGAGCGCAGTGGTTCCCGAGGGCAGACCCCGCCCTCCCGTGCCGGAGTCGTACTCGAAAGCCGGTACCCACGAGGTGATACTCGACGAGGCAGGCCTGAAGCGCTGGGTCGACGCCGCGTCAAAGGCCGGCGTGTTCGCCTTCGATTGCGAGACCGACTCGCTCGACGAGATGAGGACGATGCCGGTAGGCTTCTCTCTCGCCGTTGACGTGGAGTCTGCGTGCTACGTCCCCTTGTCCGCCCCGGACACGGCCTGCATTCCAGCGGAAAGCGCGCGGCGCATCCTCGCCCCGCTTCTGGCGCGGGCCGACCTGGTCGTGGTCGGGCAGAACCTCAAGTTCGACATGCACATAATGCAGAACTGGGGGGCGCCAATCCTGTGCGCGCCCTGGGACACAATGGTGGCGGCGTGGCTGCTCGACCCCGAGCGCGACTCGCTCAAGCTCGAGAGCCTTGGTGAATCGTACCTGGGCTTCGGCGGCACCCCGTACGCCGAGGTCGCGCCGAAGGGCACGCCCTTCTCCACGGTGCCCATCGCCAAGGCCGCGCCGTACGGAGCCGAGGACGTCTACCTGGCGCTCAGGCTCAAGTCGGTGATGGAGAAGGAATTGGCGGCGAATGGACTTGCGGAGCTGTCCGCCGGCGTCGAGATGCCGGTGTTGTCCCTGCTGGCGCGGATGGAACGCGAGGGCATACTCGTCGACAAGGCCGCGCTCGCGGCGTACGGCAAGGAACTCGAAAGCGAACTCGCGCGCGTGCAGGAGGAAGCCTGGAAGGAAGTCGGCCACGAGTTCAACCTCAACTCGCCCAAGCAACTGCAGGAGATCCTGTTCGTCGAGCGCAAGCTCCAATCCGGCAAGAAGACGCGGAGCGGTTTCAGCACCGACATCTCCGTACTCGAGGAACTGGCCCGCGAGGACACCGTGCCCGCGCTTATACTCCGCCATCGCACGCTCCAGAAGCTCAAGAGCACATACGTCGACGCCCTCCTGAAACTCGCCGTGGCGGATCCCAGAATCCATACTAATTATTGGCAGACAAGCGCCGCGACCGGGCGCTTGTCGAGCCGTGACCCAAATCTGCAGAACATTCCGGTTCGCGAGGAGGAAGGCAGGCGAATCCGCAAGGCCTTCATTGCCGCCCCGGGCAAGAGCTTGATATCGGCCGACTACTCCCAGATCGAGCTTGTAGTGTTCGCCCACCTCTCCGGCGACGTAGAGCTCAAGAAGGCTTTCGCCGACGGGGCCGACGTTCACAGGCGAACGGCTTCGCTTATATTTGGAAAGACGGAGGCCGAAGTGAGCCCGGCCGAGCGCCGCGCCGCCAAGACGATCAACTTCGGCGTAATCTACGGCATGGGCGCCTTCCGCCTGGCGCAGGAACTCGGCATTCCCAGGGCGGAGGCCCAGCAATTCATCGACGCGTACTTCGCCAGGTACGCGGGTGTCGCGGCTTTCATCCGTGAAACCGTGGACAAAGCCAGGCGCGACGGGTATGTGACGACGATCCTCGGCAGGCGCCGGCCTATACGCGCGATAAACTCGAGAAACGCCAACGAGCGCCAGGGGGCGGAGCGAGTAGCGGTGAACACGCCGATCCAGGGCTCTGCGGCCGACATCGTGAAACTTGCAATGCTCAAGGTCGACGCGACGCTCCGGGAGCGATACCCCGACGCCAGGATACTCCTTCAGGTGCACGACGAGCTGATAGTCGAGGCCCCCCGTTCGAAGGCTGCCGAGGTCGCGCGGGCGGTCTCGGAGGCGATGTCGGGCGCGCTGGAATTGTCGGTTCCCCTGCGGGCCGGCGTGGAGACGGCGCTTTCGTGGGGAGACATGCATTGATACTCGGGCTCACCGGCGGATACTGCACGGGCAAGAGCACGGCGGCCGCCTTCCTCAAGGCGGCTGGATGGACAATCGTCGACGTCGATTCGCTCGGCCACCGCGCCTTGGCCCTACGGGCGGCGGAAGTCGCCGGATTGGTCGGCCCGGCAGCCCTGAAACCCGACGGTAGTCCGGACAGGAGCGCCATAGGCCGCGCGGTGTTTTCCGACCCCGCGACGCTCAGGAATTTCGAGGCGATAGTGCATCCGGTAATGAACGCGCTCGTCGCCGAGGCCGTCGCATCCGCTGGCGGCAAGGTATGCGTCGATGCTGCGTTGCTGTACCGCCTGCCTGTAGCGGAAACCTGCGACGCGATAATCGAGTTGCGCTCGCCGCTCCTTGTCCGCCTGCGGAGGGCCAGGCTCCGGGACGGCCACGGATGGCGTGTCGTCCTTGACCGTATCGCCCGCCAGGCCCCGCTCAAGGCAGCCTCGGCGCGATTCACTGCAAAAATCATCGTGGTGCGCAACCGGGGAAGCGAGGCCGGGCTCGAACGCAGGATCCGCGCAGCTTTGCTTCGCGCCGCGCTCAACTGAAGCGAAGAATCCTCCGATATTCGAAGGGTAGCGCCGTCATGCACGGCGCAGTGGAGGGGACAATGCCGATGGAAACCAAGAAAATTCTCTGGACAGTGCTTTCGGTGACAATAGCTCTCGTGGTAGCCTCGGG